>JACPQI010000139.1 GCA_016190545.1 Chloroflexota bacterium | reverse complement strand
CAAGTCTGCGGGGCTGCTGCTGCCCTATTTCCGAAGCGCCATGACCGATCTCATGAGCACCCTTTCTCTAGCCCTCGTCGGCATGTTCATGGTGGAGCTCTGGGGAATCCGCAGCAACGGCTTCTTCAGCTATGCTGGCCGCTTCTTCAACCTCGGCGCGTTGCGGCGCGGTAAGTTCATCGATTTCTTCGTCGGCATCCTGGAGATATTCAGCGAGATCGCCAAGGTTATCAGCTTCTCCTTCCGTCTCTTTGGGAACACCCTGGCGGGAGAAGTCCTGATCGTCGTCTTCCTGTTCCTCTCTCCGCTCATCGTTGGCGTGCTGCCCTTCGTATTCGAGCTGTTCTTCGGGTTCATTCAAGCGACGGTCTTTGCGATACTCATCTTGATCTTCGCCCTCATCGCCACGGAAAGCCACGAGAGCGGCGGGGAACACGCCCATGCAAAGGCGCACGAATAGGCGGAATAAAGAAAGAATCTGGTTCAGAGGAGGAAAGAATATGGTTCTACAACCACTCGCGGAGCCAATGGACTTGAAGCCCCTCGGCGCGGCCCTGGCTATCGGCCTGGGCGCTCTGGGGCCCGGCCTCGGCATCGGCATGCTGGTGTCCAAGGCAATGGAGGCGCTGGGCCGCAACCCGGAGGCTGAGGCGGCCATCCGGCCCAACATGGTGCTGGGCATCGCCTTCGCCGAAGCCATCGCCATCTACGCCCTCATCGTCGGCGTCGTCATCGCCTTCGTCCTCTAAGCCGGGGGCAAACGACATGCAGTTTCTTCGCGGGGGTGCGTAGTGGAAGCGCTAGGAATTAACCTTCCAGGGCTTATCGCCCAGGTCATCAGCTTCATCCTGCTCATCTTTCTGTTGCGGGCCGTCCTCTACAAGCCTGTCATCAAGATGCTTGACAAGCGCTCCCAGGCCATCAAGGACTCCCTGGAGGCGGCGGAGCGGACCAAGCAGCAGGCCGCCAAGGGTGAAGAAGAGGTGAAGCGCCAGGTCGAGGCCGGCCGGCAACAGGGCCAGGCTATTGTGGCCGAGGCGCTGAAGACTGGAGAGCGGCTGCGCCTGGAAGCCCAGTCCGAGGCCAAGAAAGAAGCGGACGCCTTGCTGGAGCGAGCCCGTTCGGAGATCCAGCAGGAGCGTGACGCGGCGGTGGAAGAGTTGCGTCGCGAGTTCTCTGACCTGGCCATCCTGGCCGCCGAGCGGGTGGTCAATCGCTCTCTGGACCGCAAGGCGCACCAGGGACTGATTGAAGAGGTGCTCAAGGAGAGCGCCATCAAGGGCAAGGGATAGACCGGCCTATGGCTAAGGCTTCGGTATCAGCGCGTCGCTACGCCCAAGCCGTCTTTCAACTGGCCCTGGAGCGGAATGAGGTGGCGGCCTGGACGGGTTACACCCAGGCCATCGCCGACGCTTTCAGCGACCCTGAGGTGGCGGCCCTCATGGCGAGCCTCAACCTGGCTTTCTCCGAGAAGGAGAAGCTGCTGGCCAATCTGCTGCCAGCCATCAGCCCCCTTGCCATGAACCTGGCCAAGCTCCTGGTGAGCCAGAACATGCCGGAGCAGGCGGAGGGCATCGCCCGCGCCTACCAGGAGATGAGCGACGCCCACCAGGGCATCGAACGGGCGGAGGCGGTCACCGCCGTTCCGCTGGAGGCCGCCGAGCAGGACGCGGTACGGCGGGAATTGGAGCAGAGCACCGGCAAGCGCGTCATCCTGACCACGCGTGTAGACCCCTCCTTGGTGGGAGGCATTATCGTGCAAATCGGAGGCAAGGTGCTGGACGGCAGTGTGCGCAGCCGGTTGCAGGGCTTGAAGAAGCGGTTGGAGCATGCCAGCGCCTGATACTCACGCTTAGCTAGACCACGGGCGCAGCGGGCTCGTGGGTGGAGGAGCACATGGCGGTACGAGGACAAGACATCGCATCCATCATCAAGCAGCAGATCGAGCAGTTCGGCGCCGGCGTGGTGGTGGCGGATGTAGGCACCGTCGTCGAAGTAGGGGACGGCATCGCCCGCATCCACGGCCTGCGTGGCTGCAAATATAACGAGCTTATCCAGTTCCAGAGCGGCGTCGCCGGCCTGGCCCTCAACCTGGAGGAAGATACCGTTGGCGCCGTGATCATGGGCGAAGACTCCAAGATCAAGGAAGGCGAGCAGGTCCGCACCACCGGCCGCATCATCGAGGTGCCCGTGGGCGAAGCCCTCATCGGGCGCGTGGTGAACCCGCTCGGCGAGCCGCT
>JACPQI010000141.1 GCA_016190545.1 Chloroflexota bacterium | reverse complement strand
GCGGCGTGGTCCAGGGCCGTGCCGCGCAGGAGGAACTCGGTGCAGTAGCCGTAGCCCCGGCCAGCCGGGACGCGACTGGGCGTGCCTTGTGGGTGGGTGGGCGCTTCCGGCGTCCCGACTTCAACCGGGGTAGCCTCGCCGCGCAGGGAGCGGAGGGCGCCTTCCAGCAGGACGCGCAGGCCCTCGCCGCCCGCATCAATAACTCCCGCCTCCTTGAGGACGGGCAGCAGCTCCGGCGTGCGGGCGACAGACGCGGCGGCGGCTTCCACCGCTGCTTCCAGCACGTCGGCCACGTCCCCGTCCGCGGCGCGCTGCTCCGTGGCCTGGGCCACATCGCGAATGACGGTAATGAGGGTCCCTTCCACCGGCTGGCTGAGGGCGCGGACCGCCAGATCGGACGCCTGCTTGAGTCCGGCGTTGAGGTCAGCGCCAGCGCACCGCTCTTTCTCTTCCATGCCCTTGGCCAGGCCGCGCATGATTTGGGAGAGGATGACGCCGCTGTTGCCGCGCGCGCCCATGAGCGCCCCGGTGGCCATGGCCTTCGCGACGGCGCTGGCGTTTACGCTCCCGTTCTTGCGGGCCTCCTCCAGCGCGGAGCGCATGGTGAGAAGCATGTTGGTGCCCGTATCGCCGTCCGGGACTGGAAAGACGTTGAGGGCGTTGACCGACTGGGCATAGCGCTCCAGCCAGGCGGTGGCAGAGCTCATCATGCTGACGAGAGCCGGGCCATCAAGGTTGCGCTGGCGGTCCGGAGTGCGCGGGGCTTTAGGCTTGTTGGCGTTGCTCACGGTAGGGTATAGTATATGCGCTTGCGCGCATTCTAACATAGCTGTTTCGTGGGTCAGAAGGGGGCGACATGGCAAAGTGCGATATCTGCGGGAAGGGCACCGTCTTTGGGCGTAACGTGAGCCACTCCAAGCGCTCCACGTCCCGCAAGGTGCAGCCTAACGTGCAGCGGGTTACGCTCCGTGTCGGTGGGGTGGCGCGCAGGGCAAACATATGCACCCGGTGCCTCCGGACTCAGGCCAAGCAGGCGGTCAGCTAGGCGGACGCTAGATGTGGGGGGCTATTGCCCTCGCGCGTGACACAGTATGCCGAACAAGAAGAAAAAGAAGTCCAGACAGCGCTCGCAGGCCCTTCCCCCTGAACTTCGTCCTCGGGGCCAGGGTCAGCTCATCCGCAACATCTCCATCATCCTGGCTTTTGTCATCACGATTGCCATGGTGTTGAGTCTCATCTTGGTCGCCGCAGGCGGTGGCGGTACGCCGGTTGACGTGCCCCCAGCGTCGGGACGGTAAGTCCTTCCCCTCCTCATCCCGCTGCCCCTTTCCTCTAGTTCTCATGGCACTCAGGCAACCCACTATTCTCGAACTGTTCCCTGTCGTTGCGAGCCCCGATGAAATCGGGGCGTTGCAACCTGGCGGGGTGGCGGCGAGTGTGCGCGAATGAATGCGGGGGTGTGGCGGGCCCCACAACCCCACCAGATTGCTTCGCTCGGAAACTCGCTCGCAATGACTGTGGCGCGCGCCTATTATCGCGTGAGGCGGTAGCCGAAGGCCCACAGCAGGTAGCCCACGCGCCAGCCCGTAGCCTGGCGGAAGCCGTGGCCGAGGGAGGTCAGGAGTTGCCAGTCGCCGTCGCTGAGACGGATGTCAGCAGCGCGGGCGTTCGCTTCCGCCTGGGCAGCCGAGCGGGCGCCAGGGATGGCGATGACGCCGGGCTCCTTGATGGTCCAAGCGATGGCGATGTGCGCCGGTGTAGCATCGTAGTGCTTCGCCAGGTCGCGCAGGGCCTCGATGACGGGCGTGGCGCGGCGGACATTCGCCGGGGTGAACAAGGGGTTCTTGGCCCGGCTCGCATTGGTGGGCAGGTTGGCTGCCGTGTACGTGCCGCTCAGCAGGCCCTGGGCCATGGGACTGTAGGCGATGATGACGCGGTGATGCTCCTGGGCAAAAGGCAGGAGTCCGCGCAAAGGCCATTGCTGGAGGATGTTGAACTGGACCTGGTTGGAGATGACAACGCTGGCTGGGCCTGTTCGCGATAAGATGGCACGCTCCAGGGCCCGGTCCGACCTCCGCCAGCGCGAGAGGCTGAAGTTGCTGACGCCGACGTGTCGGACTTTCCCCTCCTTGACCAGGTCGGCCATGCCGCGCATGGCCCAGGCGAGGGGGAAGAGCGGGTTGGGCCAGTGCACCTGGTAGAGGTCGATAACGTCCGTGCCCAGGCGCCGCAGGCTGCCTTCCGCCGCCCGCTTCACGCCTCGATAGGTCAGGCGCAGGGGCGAGACCTTGGTGGCGATGATGACATCCTTGCGACAATGGCGCACGGATTTGCCAATCAGCTCCTCGGAGCGGCCATGGCCATACAGCTCGGCGGTGTCGATGAGGTTGATGCCGAG
The DNA here is from genome assembly GCA_016190545.1 of Chloroflexota bacterium. The sequence goes on along the minus strand of JACPQI010000141.1, from coordinate 166 downwards.
GTCCAGGGAGCGGCGGACAATGGCCTCGGCCCCCCGCTCGTCCAAGTCGACCCCCCAGCCCCAGCCCTCGCTGCCGAGTTGCCAGGCCCCCAGGCCGACAACGGAGACGTGCGTGTCGCCTAGCTGTACATAGCGCATGGCGACAGCATAGCACGGCCTATGGACG
>JACPQI010000136.1 GCA_016190545.1 Chloroflexota bacterium | reverse complement strand
GCTCGGCGGCCCCTTGCCACTGGTCCAGGGTGAGGCCCTGCGCCATGCGCACCGAGGCCGGAACGGCGGCGTTGTAAAGACGGAAGAGGGCGTGGGGGTCTTCTTCTCTACGTAGTCTCAACATATACTGAGCGCCGAGCTCACTCGTCTGCCGCTTCGGAGGGTGGGCCGTCAGCAGCGTCTCCCGCTGGTAGCACAGGAAACCGGCCCTCTGCGCCGCCTCGACAAGCGGGCTGTCGGCGTCCAGGCGAAGGAAGAGGGTGGCCGCGCCGTGCTGTCCGGCTTCAAGGGCCAGGGTATCCAACAGCTCAGGGCAGAGATCGCGGCAGGCGTGGCCGAGCAGCAGCCGCTCCACTTCCCAGGCCGTAGGGCTGGAGCGCTGGTGCAGGGAGAGGAGGGCCTGGATGCGGCCGGCCCGGCTGTAGACCCAGGTCTGGCCCTTGTGCCTGATGGGAAGATAGACCTCGGTAAAGTCCCTGATGCGGGTCTTGGGCGCCAGCATCCGGGTCCGGGGCCGGGCGGCGTTTTCGCCCGCCCGGTAGCTGAACCAGGCCACGGTGGGCGCTTCGATCATGGTGGGGGTGCGGATCATGAGGCGCCGCCCCTCTTGCAGAGGGAAAGGAAGTAGGCGTGGAACCGGGGGTCCGGCGTAAGCTCCGGATGGAAGGCGGTGGCCAGCAGCGGTCCTTGCCGCACGGCCACGGGGCTGCCGTCCCGCCGGGTGGCCAGCACCTCTACGCCCTTGCCCACCTGGGAGATGGCGGGCGCTCGAATGAAGACAGCGTGGAACGGAGCGGCTCCCAGCGCTGGGATGCTCAGGTCCTCCTCGAAGCTGTCCACCTGGCGGCCGTAGGCGTTGCGGCGCACCTCCACATCCATAAGGCCCAACGGCTCTACCAGGCGGCCATCGTCCTGGATGCGGCGGGAGAGAAGGATCATGCCGGCGCAGGTGCCCCACAGGGCGGCGCCGCGACGCGATAGCTCCAGGAGGGGAGTGGTGATCCCGTACTCGCGGAGCAACCGGGTCATGGTGGTGCTTTCGCCGCCGGGGATGATGAGGCCGTTCAGGTCCTCGAGGTCCTGGGGCAACCGCACCTCTCGCACACTCGCCCCCAGATGATTGAGCACCATGGCATGCTCAACGAAATCGCCTTGCAGCGCCAGGACTCCTACGGTGGGCGCGCCTGTCATGGTTACCACCCTCGGACTGCTAGTTGCTCCTCCGGTTTCAGAGTGCGGACATCCAGGCCGGGCATAGCTTCGCCCAGGCCCTGAGAGACTTCCGCGATGATGCCTGGGTCTCGGTAGTGAGTGACCGCTTTGACGATGGCCTTGGCGTAGCGCTCCGGCGCGCTGGACTTGAAGATGCCGGAGCCGACGAAGACGCCGTCCGCTCCAAGCTGCATCATCAGGGCCGCGTCCGCCGGAGTGGCGACGCCCCCGGCTGCGAAGTTCACCACCGGCAACTTGCCGGTCTCGTGGACCTGTCGCACCAGCTCCAGTGGGGCGTTGAGGGCCTTGGCCCGGGCCATGAGCTCGTCCTTGGAGGCGGCCTGAAGTTGACGGAGGCCGTCCTGCACCGCCCGCATATGACGGACCGCCTCCACCACGTTGCCCGTGCCGGCTTCGCCCTTGGTGCGGATCATAGCCGCGCCCTCGGCGATGCGGCGCAGGGCCTCGCCCAGGTCCCGGCAGCCGCAGACGAAGGGAACCTTGAAATCGTGCTTCCAGATGTGGTGGGACTCGTCCGCCGGCGTCAAGACCTCCGACTCGTCCACGTAGTCGACGCCCAGGGCTTCCAGCACCTGTGCCTCCACGAAGTGGCCGATGCGGCACTTGGCCATGACCGGGATGGTCACGGCTTTGGTGATGGCGCGGATGCGCTCCGGGTCGGCCATGCGGGCGACGCCGCCCGCTTTGCGGATGTCAGCCGGCACCCGCTCCAGGGCCATGACGGCGCAAGCTCCCGCCTCCTCGGCGATTTTGGCCTGGTCAGACGTCACGACGTCCATGATGACGCCGCCCTTGAGCATCTGGGCCAAACCGGCTTTCAGCGTCCACGTCCCTTTTTCCATATCTCCAGTCCTCAACGACATGTGCTAGGGGACTTCCGTCCCTCAATTATACGATAAACCCTTCCTCAACTGCGCAACGGGAATAGGCGGCGGTTCCCTCACGGTTGGTCGTGAGGCCACATTCCAGGGAGTGCCGAGAACGCCACCGTTTGCTCCAGAATACGCTAGCCCCTGGAGCGCATGGGCGATATACTACGCGAACGACAGTCTTGGCGGGGCGCTGTCATACATCGCATGGAGCAACGAAACAAGCCGCACGGCCCAGGTCAACCTATTCGGCGCCAGGTCAAGCGACGGCCTATCCTCGTCGACCTGTCCCCGTTCAAGGTCTCGTATACCCGTCCCCTCTCCCCACTGGTGCTGGCCTACGGCTACGCTGCATTCATCCTCACCGGCACCATTCTCCTCATGCTGCCCTTCGCTCATGAAGCAGGCCGCACCACCAGCCCTGTTAATGCCCTCTTCACCGCCACCTCGGCGGTGACAGTGACCGGCCTCACGGTGGTAGACACCGCGACTCACTGGAGCATGTTTGGAGAAGCCGTCATCCTGGTCCTGATTCTTCTGGGCGGTCTCGGTTTCATGTCCAGCAGCACCCTGCTCCTCATTGCCATTGGGCGCCGTATTACGTTGCGTGAGCGGATCCTGATAGGGCAGTCCTTTGGGGAGGCCACCATCGGCGGGCTGGTGAAGCTGGTGCGTCGCGTGTTCGTGTTCGCCGCAGTCATTCAAATCGTAGGTTTCGGCCTCCTTCTCTGGCGATGGGGCTTTGACTACGAGTTGCCGAAGGCGGCGTGGTACGCCGGGTTTCACGCCGTTTCCGGCTTCAACAACGCCGGCTTTTCCAACTTGCCTGACTCGGACAGCCTGACGAAATACCAGACGGACGCGCCGGTGCTGCTGGTTATGGCTGTGTTGATCATGCTTGGGGGGATCGGCTTCGCTATCGTTTCGGATGCGCTGCGGCTACGGCGGTTTGCCCGGTTCTCTTTGAACGCCAAAATCGTCCTCACCACAACGTTCGCCCTGTGGGTGGTGGGTATGCTTTTCATATTCATCACGGAGTACGATAATCCCGGCACCTTCGGCCCTCTGGCGCTGCCAGAGAAACTCCTGAACGCCTTCTTTGGGTCTGTTACCGCGCGCACCGCTGGATTCAACACCGTCTCCACCGGCGCTCTCAACGACCAGACGCTGTTCATTCTCATGAGCCTCATGTTCATTGGAGGTGCGGCGGCTTCAACGGCAGGAGGGGTAAAGGTCAACTCTCTGGGTGTCTTATTGTCTGTGGTGCTGAACACCATTCGCGGGCGTGACTCCATCGTCGCGTTCGGGCGGCAGATACCAACCGTGGTGGTGCATAGGACGGCCACGGTCTTCTTCTTCGCCATGAGCGCCATCGCGATTGCTGCCCTGCTGCTCATCGTGCTGGAGGGGGTGAGGTTCATCAATCTCATGTTCGAGTCGGTGTCGGCCTTCGGCACGGTGGGCTTGAGCACGGGGATCACGGGCAGCCTCACGCTCGGGGGCAAGATTGTCATAATGATCCTCATGTTTATGGGTCGAGTAGGGCCGTTGACCCTTGCCTTCGCTCTGGCGAGGCGGATGGAGCGAGGCATATACCGGCATGCGGAGGAAAATGTTAGAATCGGTTGACAGGTGGTTCATATGAAACAGCAAGTGGTTGTCATAGGGCTAGGCCGTTTCGGCAGCAGCGTGGCGCGGGAGCTGTCAGAATTGGGGTATGACGTGCTGGCCATTGACCGGAACATGCGGGCCGTGAACGAGGCCTCGGGCTTTGTGGCCCAGGCCATTCAGGCCGACGTGACGGACGAGGACGCCCTGCTGCAGCTCGGTGTCAAGAACTTCGATATCGCTATTGTGGGCATCGGCTCGGACGTGCAGTCCAGCATCCTCGTGACGGTGTTGCTGAAGCGATTCGGTATCGGTACGGTCATCGCCCGCGCCCAGAGCGAGCTCCACGCCGTTACGCTGGAAAAAGTGGGAGCCGACCGGGTGGTGTTCCCTGAGCATGAGAGCGGTATCCGTATCGCCCACAGTCTGGCTAACCCGGACGTGCAAGACTACATGGAGCTGGCCCCTAACTTCGGGGTGAGCAAGATACGGTTGCCCAAAACGCTGGTGGGCAAGAGCCTGGAGCAGGCGGAGCTGGATCCGGAGGGCAAGTTCGGCATTGTGGTGCTGGCGTTGCGGCGCGGCGACCAGATCATCCTGGACCCGGATGCCACCGAGGTGTTGCAGGACGGCGATATTCTGGTTCTGGCGGGCCGCGACGAAGGACTGGAGCGCTTGCAGGCCAATGCTGTGAAGGTCTGAGGCCGTCAGCATGTCGACCAAGCTGGCCTATCTGGGGCCTCCCGGCACCTTCGGCGAAGAGGCGGCCCTGCTCTACAACCAGAGCCAACGTCATGCCCGGCTCGTCCCCTTACCCAGTCACGCGGCGGTAGCCACAGCCATCGTGTCCGGCATGGCGGACGACGGCGTCATGGCCATCGAGAACAGCATGGAGGGGTCGGTCAACGAGACCCTGGACACCCTCATCCAGAACGACAGGCTGCGCATCCGCCACGAGCTGGTGCTGCCCATCCGCCAGAACCTGCTGGTCAGACCCGGGGTGGAGACGGCTGCGGTTAAAGTGATCTATTCCCACACCCAGGCCCTCGGGCAGTGCCGGGGCTTCCTGGAGCGGTGTTTTCCCAAGGCCCAGCTCGTCGCCGCCCTCAGCACCACCGCCGCCGTGGAGCAGATGCTGGCCAGCGCCGAGCCTGCCGCTGCTATCGGCACCGGGCGGGCCGCCGAGTTGTACAAGGCTGAGGTCCTGGCCCGCGACATCCAGGGCAACCCCAACAACGTCACCCGCTTCGTCATCGTGGCCCTAAGCGACAGCCCGCGCACCGGACGGGACAAGACCTCCATCGCATTCAGCTTCAGCGAAGACAAGCCCGGCCAACTCTACGGCGTCCTCGGCGAGTTCGCCCAGCGCACCATCAACCTGGCCAAAGTGGAGTCGCGGCCGGCCAAGCTGGAGTTGGGCAAATACTACTTCCTGGTGGATCTGGAAGGACACCGAGAGGACCCGCCGGTCAGGGATGCGCTAGAGGCCGTGCGGCGGCGCGCTGGCGTGCTCAAGGTCTTTGGCTCTTACCCGCGCTATCAAAGCAACGGGTAGAGCGGAGTTGTACCGGCCCTGCGCCGCTCGTATAATGTGCCTGGCTAATCGCGAAGGATACAGGGAATGCCCAAAAGCTCTCATCGCATAGCGGCGCGCCAGGCGGAAATGGCCCGGCGCAAGAAGAAACAGCACAAGGCCGGCGGCCCCGCCGAGCCCGCCGCTGCTGAGCCCTCGGGCCCCGTTGAAGGCGCTGCCGCTCAACCTGCCGCCGCGATACCTGCGGTCCCGGCCAGCGCCGAGGCTGCTCCCGCTCCCGCCGCCGCTGTAGCGCCGGCTCCCGCCCCCATGCCCAGACCTGCTGCCGCCAAGGTCGGCGCTGCCTACGCCCGCTTTCTCAACGAGCAGCAGTATTTTGTCAAGGACCTGACGGTCATCGGCGTGGTGACAGGCCTTATCGTCGTCGCCTTCGTCGTTCTCGGCCTGACCATCCGCTAAGCCCTTCTTCGCTGGCTCCTGTCTCCCTGGGTGCTACACTAGATTCCCTATGGACACGGCCTCCGTTCAAGAGCGGCTGAAGGCCCTTCCCACGTCGCCTGGCGTCTACCTGTTCCGCGACGCCTCTGGCAAGGTGCTGTACGTAGGCAAGGCGGCCAGCCTGCGCAACCGCGTCCGCAGCTACTTCGGCTCGCCGTGGAGCCTCACCG
>JACPQI010000147.1 GCA_016190545.1 Chloroflexota bacterium | reverse complement strand
TCCCCGACATCCGCAAGCGCCTGGACGACCTGGGCTGTCGCGTCCCCCTCGTCGGCGACTTCCACTTCATCGGCCACCGGCTCCTCCGGGAGCACCCGGCCTGCGCCCGGACGCTGGACAAGAACCGCATCAACCCCGGCAACGTGGGGCGCGGCCCCCGCCACGACGAGAACTTCCGCGCCTTTATCGCTATAGCCAGAGAGCACAACAAGCCCGTCCGCATCGGCGTCAACGCCGGCAGCCTAGACCCGGACCTGCTGGTCAGGAAGATGGACGCCAACGCCCGGCGGGCCAGCCCGCTCACCAGCGATGAGGTCGAGCGCGAAGCCCTGGTCGAAAGCGCCTTGGCCAGCGCCGAGGCCGCCGTCGCCCTGGGCCTGCCGCCCGACAAGATCATCATCTCCTGCAAGGTCTCCCGCCTGGCCCAGATGGTGGAGGCCTACCGCGAGATCGCCCGCCGCTGCGATTTCCCCCTGCACCTGGGCCTGACCGAGGCCGGCATGGGGACCAAGGGCGTCGTCGCCACCACGGCGGCGCTGTCCCTCCTCCTCTACGAAGGCATCGGCGACACCATTCGCTCCAGCCTGACGCCGGAGCCCGGCGGCGACCGCGCCCGCGAGGTGCGGCTCTGCCAGGAGGTCCTGCAAGCCCTGGGCCTGCGCTCCTTCCGTCCCGCCGTCACCTCCTGCCCCGGCTGCGGGCGCACCACGTCGTCGCTGTTCCGCGAATTGGCCCGCGACATCCAGGCCCACCTGGATGTGAAGCTGCCCGAATGGAAGTCCCGGTACGCCGGGGCGGAAGCGCTGAAGGTGGCCGTCATGGGGTGCGTGGTGAACGGCCCGGGCGAGTCACGCGCCGCCGACATCGGCATCTCGCTGCCCGGCAGCGGCGAGGCGCCGCGCGCGCCCGTTTTCGTCGACGGCCAGCGCGTCACCTTCCTGGAAGGCCCCACCATCGCCACCGACTTCATCGCGATGGTGGAGGAGTATGTGCGGAAGCGATGGGGGACGGCGGCGGTGAGGCGATAAGTCTATTTACCATTTACTGAGGCCAGCATAAAGTGCTAAACAACCGCCGGAAGAGGGCTCGTGGTTCGACTAGCTCACCACGAACGGGTCTTTGATTCCGTTCGCCCTGAGCTTGTCGAAGGGCGGAGAGATACAACTTTACAGTCTAACGCGGAGATCAGCAATTGGTGGCCCTGTGTGAAGATGGCTCTATGCTGAACACACGTGATGCGGTTGCCGTTGTCCTGGCCGGCGGTGAAGCACGGCGAATGGGCGCGCCCAAGGCCTTCCTGCGCTATCAAGGGCGGCCCTTCATCGAGCTGGTGGTGGAGACGCTGCGCCCCCTCTTCCGCGAGGTGGTGGTGGTAGCGCGGGAACAGGGGTCATTCCGTGGGCTTAGTGTGCGCGTAGTCCTCGATGCCTACCAGGCGCGGGGGCCTCTCGTCGGTCTGTGGAGCGGGCTGCGTGCCATCAATAGCCCCTGGTGCTTTCTCGCGGGGTGCGATATGCCGCTCATCCAGCCGGCGGTGGTCAGTTTCCTCGCCCGGCGAGCCACGGACACCCGCGACATCGTAGCGCCCGTCGTGGGCGGGCGGTTGCAGACGCTTCACGCGTTCTACTCGCAGCGGTGCCTGCCTGCCGCTGAGGCGCTGCTGGCGGAGGGCGTCACATCGCTCTTCGCCCTGACGGAGCGCCAGCGGACGCTTCGAGTCTCCGAACGGCAGGTGCGCGCCGTGGACCCTGGACTGCTGTCGTTCCGCGACATCGACACGCCGGAGGAGTTGGAGGCGTTACGTCACGTCTCACCCGCGCAGACCTAGACCTGTGTGCGCGGTGACCTTCCCATACCACTCGGGACGGCGGTCTGTAATCCGGCCCTGCATGGTATCCACCCGGAGCCGCGCCAAGTCCAGGCCGGCGCACACGAGTTCGTCGCTGTCTGTCGCCGAGCGAGCGATTACATCCCCCGCGATAGGGTCGACAACGAAGGTGTCGCCCATCATAGGGAGGCCGTTCTCTACGCCAGCTTTCCCAACGTTCACGCAGAAGCAGTTGTTGAAGTGGGCGGAGGCGCGGACGCTGAGTTCGCCCGGATGGATTTGAGGCGAGGAAGGCTGCGAAAATTGGGGAGTGGCGCATGGGCTAAAGATGATCTGAGCACCGCTCAGGGCCAGGGACCGGGCCGATTCCGGGAAACGCCTGTCATAGCATATCTGGACGCCGATGGTAGCCTTGGATAATCTGAACACAGGAAAGCCGAGGTCGCCCGGCGAAAAGCACTGCTCTTCATAGCAGCAGTATCCCCCGTTCCTCGGTCCGACCCAGGCGGGAATGTGCATCTTGCGGTACTTTCCCAATGACTCCCCATCTGGGCCTATTACGATGGCGGAGTTGTAACGCTTGCTCCCATCCTTCTCCGCGTAGGGGAGGATGAGACACATCGCTTGCTTTTTCGCCAGGCGAATGAGCGGCGCGGCGATGGCTGGAGGGCTATCGCTCTCGAAAAAAGGCTCGGTATCGATAGGAGCGCCGTCACCCACACGACCGGGGAAATAGGGGGTGAGCGCGAGTTCCGGGAAGCTCAGGATTTCCACGCCGCGTTTCCCGGCGTGTTCTACCAGCTGGACCATGCGCTCCACCGTTTTGCGCTTGTCGTTTGTGACGGGACCCAGTTGAGCGGCGCCGATTCTCACAACGTGTTTCACTGTCCACCTCCAACGTCACGCGCCACCATTCTCTCACAGGCGGAGCTAACGGGGGCAAGGTCGGGGAGGCAAGCGAATTTCTAGTCGCGCCATTCTGAGCGGTGCATCAGCACCGCTGTTTACAGAACGCTCGGCGCTGTGCTATGGTGGGCGCGATGAGCGCGCAACGTTCTGACCTGACGGGCAGGGTCGCAATCGTCACCGGGGCGGGGCGGGCCATCGGCAAGGCCGTGGCCCTGGCGCTGGCCCAGGCGGGCGCCGACGTTGTGGTAGCCGAGCTTGACGCGGCGAATGCGGAGCAGACCGCGCGGGAAATCCGCGACCTGGGCCGCAAGGCCCTGGGCGTCCCGATGGACGCCACCTCGGAAGCCGCCGTGCGAGGCATGGTCGAGAGGGCCGTGAAGCGCTTTGGCCGCATCGACATTCTGGTGAATAACGTGGGCGGTAAGGGCGGCATCCAGGGCAATCCGGGCATCCTGGACACGGATGCCAAGCAGTGGCGCAACCTCCTGGACCTCAACCTGACGTCCACCTTTCTCTGCACTAGGGCGGTGGCCCCGGTCATGGTGAAGCAGCGCCGGGGCGTCATCGTGAACATGAGTTCGGCGGCGGGACTGCGCGCCAGCCCGTCCACCCTGGGGTACGCCGTCGCCAAGGCCGGCGTCATTCAGCTCACCAAGAACGCGGCCCTGGAGCTTGCTCCCTATAACATCCGCGTCAATGCTCTGGCACCCGCCGGATTCGATACGCCGGGCTTTCCCAAGCCGCCCTCCTTCGCTGAGGGCTTGACGCGCTGGATGCTGCTCAAGCGGCTCGGAGAGTTGGACGAACTGGCGTCGGCGGTGCTCTTCCTCGTCTCGGACGCCTCCAGCT
>JACPQI010000138.1 GCA_016190545.1 Chloroflexota bacterium | reverse complement strand
GACTGCTTCACCATCCACGAGCTGGTGATCTACGAGGACTTCGGCTTCTCGCCCAAGGGGCGCGCGTGGGAGGACGTGGAAGCTGGTGCCTTCACACTGGAAGGAGAACTGCCGGTCAATACGGACGGCGGCCTCAAGTCCTTCGGCCACCCGGTGGGCGCCAGCGGCATCCGCATGATTTACGAGGGCTACAAGCAGCTCCAGGCCAAGGCCGGCCCGCGCCAGGTCAAGGGCGCATCCCTCGCCTTGAGCCACACGATGGGCGGCCCGCCCCAGGTAGCCTGCGTCACTATCATCGGCAGCGAAGGCCCCGCCAAGCCCAAGGGCGTGAAGAAAGCCTAGCGCTCCACTCGTCGGGAGTCTGAGGGAGCGCCGCGCTAATTGACATTCTGTTGCCTCGATGGTATACTTCCTGGGTTGTCAGGCTCATGCCGCTCAGAAAGAACCTTGAGGCTCCAGCATAATACGTAATGGCTGGTGCTTTTTTGTCTTTTTAATAGGCTGCCCCATCCCATCTTGTGGAGTGTGAGAAGGTATGGTTCTCTCTGTCTCTACACAGACCCGCCCCGTGCCTGTCAAGAGCTATGGCCGCGTCCCGGAAGTCATCCCTCTCCCGAACCTGATCCAGAGCCAGCGCGATTCTTTCCGCTGGTTCCAGCAGGAGGGCCTGCGGGAGCTCTTCGACGAGATCTCGCCCATTGTAGACTTCACGGGTGGCAAGTACGAGCTGCACTTCGTGAAGTACGATTTCCGGGAGCCCAAGAACTCGGAGATGGAGTGCCGGCGGCGTGACCTCACGTTCGCCGCGCCGCTCTACATCACCGTGGAGCTGCGGCGCAAGGACACCAACGAGATCATCGCTAAAGAGGTGTTCCTGGGTGATATCCCCCTCATGACGGAGCGGGGCACATTCATCATTAACGGCGCTGAGCGGGTGGTGGTGAACCAGCTTATCCGCTCTCCGGGCGTCTACTTCACCCGGGAGAAAGACGTCACCACCGGACGCGACCTCTGCTACGCCAAGCTCATCCCCAACCGGGGCGCCTGGCTGGAGTTCGAGACCAGCAACCGAGATGTGCTGTCCGTGAAGGTGGACCGGAAGCGAAAAATCCCTATAACCACTTTCCTGCGCGCTTTGGGTCTGGGGTCGGATGAGGACCTGCTGAACCTCTTCACTGGTGTGGACACCAGTCCCGACCACCGCTATATCCAGACGACGCTGGAACGGGAGCCGGGCGTGAAAACGGAGCAGGAAGCGTTGCTGGACTTCTACCGCCGTCTGCGGCCGGGCGAGCCCCCGAATCTGGAGAATGCGCAGGCCCTCATGAAGGCCCTTTTCTTCAATTTCCGTCGTTATGACCTGGGTAAGGTAGGCCGCTACAAGATCAACACTCGTCTGGAACGTGCATTCACCGCGGAGCAAGCGCACAAGTTGCGTGAGGCTACTCTCAAGCAGGCCCTGGCGTCCGGCGACTTAGCCGAGAGCGCCCGCAAGCCGGTGCGCGACCTTATGACTATTGCCTTCCAGGAGTTGGAGGCCCAGGCCGCAAGCTCCTTGCTCACGAGGGAGGCCGCCGAGGGCTATGCGACGAAAGCGCGGGAAGAGATTACGCGCCTGGTCTCTTCCGGCAAGTCGGTGAACGCGCAGGCCCAGAACGCCTTCCGCGAATTCTGCAAAGTCCTGGGTGGAGAGGCGCACCGCAGTGTGCGGGTGCTGCACCGGGAGGACCTGGTGGAGCTGGTGCGCCGCGTTATCCGCCTCAACAACGGCGACGAGGAGTCTGACGATATCGACCACCTGGGCAACCGCCGGGTGCGCGGCGTGGGCGAGCTCATCCAGAACCAGCTCCGCATCGGTCTGCTGCGCATGGAGCGTGTGGTGAAGGAGCGCATGACCCTGATCGATCCCCAGAATGCGGAGCCTAACGCCCTCATCAACATCCGCCCGGTGGTGGCGGCCATCAAGGAGTTCTTCGGCGGCTCTCAGCTTTCCCAGTTCATGGACCAGACCAACCCGCTGGCGGAGCTGACGCACAAGCGTCGCCTGTCCGCCTTGGGCCCTGGGGGCCTCTCCCGGGAGCGCGCCGGGTTTGATGTGCGTGACGTGCACCACAGCCACTATGGCCGTATCTGCCCCATTGAGACGCCGGAAGGCCCGAATATCGGTCTGTTAGGCTCTCTCGCCTCCTACGCCCGTATTAACCAGTACGGGTTCATTGAGACGCCCTACCGCAAGGTTTTCAAGGAAATGCCATCCAATTCGACCGAGTTGGAGGGCCGGACCCTGGCCGCAGACGTCAAGGACGGCAAGGGCAAAGTCGTCGCCTCAGCCGGGGACAATGTGACGGCCGCTCTCGCGCAGACTATAGCCAGCCTCAAGCAGGGTCCGGTGGCGATCAAGCCTTTCGCCAGCAACCACGTGGTGTACCTGTCCGCCGATAAAGAGGAGAAGAGCGTCATCGCTCAAGCCAACACGCCCCTGGAGCCCAACGGTGAGTTCTCGCTGAGCAAGCTGGAGGTGCGGCAAGGCCAGGAGTTCACCCAGGTGACGCCGGAGGCCGTAGACCTCATGGACATTTCGCCCAAGCAGATCGTGAGTGTGTCCACGGCTCTTATTCCCTTCCTGGAGCACGACGACGCCAACCGCGCTCTCATGGGCTCCAACATGCAGCGCCAGGCTGTGCCTCTCATCAACTCGGAATCGCCGCTGGTGGGCACAGGCATGGAGCGCCGCGTGGCCCTTGACAGTTCCCAGGTGCTGCTATCCGAGGTGGAGGGCGAGGTGGTCCACGCCTCCGGCGACAGGGTGGTGGTCAGGGACCAGCAGGGCAAAGACCATGTCCATACGCCCATCAAGTTCATGCGCAGCAACCAGGGGACCTGCATCAACCAGAAGGTTATCGTGGCGCGGGGCGACTACGTGCGGCCCGGCGACCCGCTGGCTGACAGTTTCTCCACCCAGCGCGGTGACCTGGCCTTGGGCCAGAACGTGCTGTGCGCCTTCATGAGCTGGGAGGGCTATAACTATGAGGACGCTATCATCATCAGCGAACGGGTGGTACGGGAGGATAAGTTCACGTCCATCCACATTGAGAAACACGAGTGTGAGTCCCGCGATACCAAGCTGGGTCCTGAGGAGATTACGCGGGACATTCCCAACGTGGGCGAGGAGAGCCTGAAGGACCTGGATGAGGAAGGCATCATCCGCATCGGGGCCGAAGTGGCCCCCGGTGACATTCTGGTGGGCAAAATCACACCTAAGGGCGAAACGGAGTTGACACCGGAGGAGAAACTCCTGCGTGCCATCTTCGGCGAGAAGGCCCGGGAGGTGAAGGACACCTCGCTGCGCGTGCCGCACGGCGAGCGGGGCAAGGTCATTGATGTGAAGGTGTTCTCCCACGAGAACCATGACGAACTGTCCCCCGGCGTCAACAAGCTGGTGCGCATCCTCATCGCTCAGACCCGCAAGCTTACCGCCGGCGACAAGGTGGCGGGCCGCCACGGCAACAAGGGCGTCATCGCCCGCGTCATGCCGGAGGCGGACATGCCCTTCCTGGCCGACGGCGCACCCGTTGATATCATCCTGAACCCCATCGGCGTGCCGTCCCGCATGAACCTGGGCCAGGTCCTGGAGACCCATCTGGGCTGGGCGGCCAACCAGCTCGGTTTCAAGGTGGTGTCGCCCGTGTTTGACGGGGCCACTCCTGAGGAGATCTCGGACGCCTTGGCCCGGGCCTGGATTGTGCTGCAGAGCCGTGCCCATACGCCGGGTACGAACGGCGATGGCAAGGGCTCGGTGGACCTGCCCAAGGCCAGGGCGTGGACAAAAGAGAAAGGCTACGATCCGGAGAAGACCTTTGCCGACGGCCACGCCGGCTATGCTACTCGGGCCGCCCTGGAAGTATGGCTGAAGGACATTGGGCAACGGGTCTCGTCGAACATGTCCCTGGAGGACCTCCATGACAAGGCCCTTCAGTTGCACCGACAGAGCAACGTGGCGCCACCGGTCTTCGGGAAAATGAGGCTCCATGACGGGCGGACAGGCCAGGCCTTCGACCAGCCGGTGACGGTGGGATTTGTGTACATCATGAAGCTCATTCACCTTGTGGAGGACAAGGTCCATGCCCGTTCCACCGGTCCTTACTCTCTCATCACGCAGCAGCCCCTAGGAGGCAAGGCCCAATTCGGCGGCCAGCGCTTCGGGGAAATGGAGGTATGGGCCTTGGAGGCCTACAGCGCCGCCCATAACCTGCGGGAGATACTCACCATCAAGTCAGACGATGTCGTAGGCCGCGTGAAGACGTATGAATCCATCGTGAAAGGGGAAGACATCTATCAGCCTGGTGTGCCGGAGTCCTTCCACGTGTTGTTGAAGGAGCTCCAGAGCCTGGGGCTGTCCGTGGAACTGCTGAATGAGCAGGAGCCGGCTGGCGTGCTGCCCTCAGGCGAGGAGGATGCCGAGGTCGCAGGCCAAGAGGCGGAAGCGGTTGCTGGAAAGCAGTCTGGCGAAAAGGGAGGAAAGTAACATCCCATGGCTGAGTTTGCCGAATTCAACGCTATTCGCATCGCCCTGGCTTCCCCGGAGCAGATCAAGACCTGGTCTTACGGAGAGGTGACGAAACCGGAGACCATCAACTATCGGACCCTGAAGCCGGAAAAGGACGGCCTGTTCTGCGAGCGCATCTTCGGTCCCACTAAGGACTTTGAGTGCGCCTGTGGCAAGTACAAGCGGCTCCGGTTCAAGGGCATCATCTGCGACCGTTGCGGCGTGGAGGTGACGCGCTCCAAGGTCCGGCGGGAGCGGATGGGCCATATTGATCTGGCAGCGCCGGTGGCGCACATCTGGTTCGCCCGTGGCACGCCCAGCCGCTTGGGCCTGCTGCTGGACCTATCGCCCCGTAGCCTGGAGCGAGTGCTATATTTCGCCCAGTACATCGTGACTGAGGTCAAGGAAGGGGAGCGTCAGAAGCTGCTCAAAGAGATCCAAGACGAGATGAAGGAAGAGTTGGAGAAAGTCGAGGATCCCTTCCGCCAGCAAATGACCGCCCTGGAGAAGGAGCACGCCAAGCGCCTGGCCGACCTAGAAAAGAAGTCGAACGCGTTGCGGGCCCAGTTTGAGAAGGCTGGCGGCGATACTCTCTCCAAAGCCAAGGCTCAGGCCACCGCGGCGGAAGGGCGCTTGCAGTCGCTCAAGGGCAAGAAAGCGCCGGAGGACATCACCTTGGGTGACAGTGTTCTGGTGAAGGAGGGCAAGACGGTGACTGCCGCCGCCTTCCAGAACCTGAAGAAGCGCCTCGCCGAGCGGCTGGCTGATTTGGACAAAGATATCCCAGACGAGAAGCGGGGAGAGGTACAGCAGGCCGCCGCTTTCATTGAGGAGGAAAAGGAGCAGGCCAACCAGCAGTTAGAAGCCCTCCAGACACAGATGGACCAGCAGCGCATGGAGGTGGAGGATCTCTACCAGGCGCGGCTGGACCAGCTTGAGGAACTTCGCCCCCTTCTTCTGCTCAACGAAGCGAACTTCAAAGAGATGAAGGATAAGCACGGGGACCTGTTCAAGGCGAGCATGGGGGCTGAGGCTGTCCTGGAGATTCTCCGGCGCATTGACCTTGCCACCTTGCGTGAAGACCTCTTGCGGGAGGTCCGCGACAGCTCCGGCCAGCGGCGCAAGAAGGCGACCAAGCGCCTGCGCGTGGTTGAATCGTTCCGCAAGAGCGGGAACAAGGCGGACTGGATGGTTCTTACGGTGCTGCCGGTGTTGCCGCCGGACCTGCGCCCCATGGTGCAGCTTGATGGCGGCAGGTTCGCCACCAGTGATCTGAACGACCTCTACCGCCGGGTCATCAATCGCAACAACCGCTTGAAGCGCTTGCTGGAGTTGGGCGCGCCCGAAATCATCATTCGCAACGAAAAGCGCATGCTCCAGGAGGCAGTGGACGCCCTCATCGACAATGGACGGCGCGGCCGGGCAGTGGCGGGCAGCCACAACCACCGGCTCAAGTCCCTGTCTGATATGCTTCGTGGCAAGCAGGGCCGGTTCCGTCAGAACCTGCTGGGCAAGCGGGTGGACTACAGCGCCCGCTCTGTCATTGTGGTGGGCCCGGAATTGCGTTTGCACCAGTGCGGCTTGCCCAAGAAGATGGCGCTGGAGCTGTTCAAGCCCTTCGTCATGCATAAGCTGGTGGCCAAGGGACTGGCCCACAACATCAAAAGCGCCAAGCGTATGGTGGAGCGCATGCGCCCAGAGGTGTGGGATGTGCTGGACGAGGTGATCAAGACCCGTCCGGTCATGCTCAATCGCGCTCCTACCCTGCACCGTCTGGGCATCCAGGCCTTTGAGCCGGTGCTCATCGAAGGGAGCGCCGTCCAAATCCACCCTCTGGTGTGCCCGGCCTTCAACGCCGACTTCGACGGCGACCAGATGGCGGTGCATGTGCCTCTATCCAAACCCGCCGTCTACGAGAGCCGCAACAGCATGCTGAGCGTGAAGAACATGCTTTCTCCCGCCTCCGGCGAGCCCCTGGTGGCCCCCAGCCTGGACATTGTGCTCGGCTGCTACTACCTGACCTCCTTGAAGCCCAGCAAAAAGCCTCATGTCTACTCCAGTCCTGAGGAGGCTAAGCTGGCTCACGAGTTGGGTCACTTGGGCCTGCAAGAGGAGATCACCGTGCGGTTGCCCAGCCTTGACGGTGCCCCCGGCGAGCGGGTCAACACCACGGTGGGCCGCCTCATTTTCAGCGAGGTGCTCCCTAAGGAGATGGGCTTTGCGAATATCCTCATGGACAAGAAGACCCTGAAGAAGCTGGTCAGCGAGTGCCATCACAAGCTGGGCAGCGAGGCCACAGCCAACATGTTGGACGCTGTCAAGAACCTGGGTTTCCACTACGCCACTAGGTCCGGCATCACGATCGCCATCAGCGACCTGGAGGTGCCAGAAGAGAAACGGCAGATCCTCGAAAGGGCGGAGCAGGAGATTGCGGACATCGAGAAGGAGTACCAGCGCGGTCTCATGACGGATGATGAACGTTATCGCAACGTGGTGGAGGTGTGGACCAGGGCCACGGACGAGCTGACCAAAGTCATTGAGAAGCACCTGCCACAGTATGGCGGCGTCTACCTCATGGCCACCTCGGGCGCCAAAGGGAACATCGCTCAGATCAAGCAGATGGCGGGCATGCGGGGCCTCATGTCAGACCCGCGTGGCCGTATCATTGCTCTCCCCATCAAGGCCAGCTTTGTGGAAGGTCTCTCCATGTTGGAGTACTTCATCTCCACGCACGGTGCCCGTAAGGGCCTGGCAGACACCGCCCTCCGTACGGCGGACAGCGGCTACCTTACCCGCCGCATGATCGACGTGGCCCAGGAAGTGATCATCCAGGAGCACGATTGCGGCAGCACCCAAGGTGTGTGGATTTACGACCAGCCGGAGAAGCAGTTCCTGGGCAGTTTCGGCGACCGTATCGTGGGCCGAATGGTCGCCTCCCCTGTCGCCCATCCCCAGACCGGCGAAATCATCGTCGACCGCAATGAAGAGATTAACGAGGAGAAAGTCCAGGCCATCAGCAAGGCCAAAGTGACACAAGTCTATGTGCGCTCACCCCTGACCTGTGTCATCAGGCGGGGCATGTGCGCTCTGTGCTACGGACGCAGTCTGGGCCGGGGAATCATCGTCACAGCAGGGGAGGCGGTGGGCATCATCGCCGCTCAAAGCATCGGCGAGCCCGGCACCCAGCTTACGATGCGTACCTTTCACACCGGCGGCGTCGCGGGCGTGGACATCACCAGCGGCCTGCCGCGCGTGGAGGAGTTGTTCGAGGCCCGTTCGCCCAAGGGTCAGGCGGTCCTGGCTGAAATCGACGGCGAAGTGGAAATTACAGAGGAGAGGGAAGGCCGTCATATCCGCGTGTTCAACGCGGAGGTGTACAAAGACCAATACCCGCTGCCGCCAGGCTACAAGGCTGTGGTGAAGCCCGGCCAGCAGGTGGAGCCCGGCACTGTCCTTGCCGAGCCACCAGCCAAGGCGGGCAAGGGAAAGGAAAACGAAGTCCCGGCCTTGCAGCCGGTTGTCGCCCGTCTCGGCGGGCGCATCCATCAGACCCAGAAGAACCAGGTCGTCCTGCTCTACGAGGAACGGGAGGAGCGGGTCTACTCCGTGCCGCTGGGCGCCCGGCTGCGAATGGAGAACGGCTCCAAGATCCGGGCGGGTGACGCGCTTACGGAGGGACCGAAGAACCCCCAGGACATCTTGCGTATTCAGGGCAGCGAAGCGGTGCAGCAGTACCTGGTTGAAGAGGTGCAGCAGGTCTATCGCTCTCAGGGCGTGACCATTAACGACAAGCATATCGAGATCATCATCCGCCAGATGCTGCGTCGCGTGCGCATCGACTCGCCCGGCGATACCGATTTCATGCCCGGCGAGCTGGTGGACCACTTCGAGTACGAAAAGCAGAATGCCCGCGTGCTGGCGGAGGGTGGCGAGCCCGCCACGGCCCAACCGGTGTTGCTCGGCATCACGAAGGCCTCCCTCCATACGGATAGCTTCCTGGCGGCCGCCTCTTTCCAAGAGACGACCCGCGTTCTTACCGAGGCCGCCCTCCAGGGCAAGATCGACCATCTGCTCGGCCTCAAGGAGAATGTCATTATCGGCCGCCTCATTCCCGCCCGCCAGGAGTACCCGGCGGAGGTGCTGGTAGCTACACCGAGGCCTGAGGTGATTCCGTTTCCCACTGCGGCGGAGCCCCTGCAACCGACCGGAGTCGCTGCGGCGGCCCTGGAGTTCCCACCGGTCTCGGCTGGAGGCGACGAGACCCCTCCAACCGATGGGAAACAAACGGAGAAGAGCAAGGAGTAGGATGTACGGGGAGAGGAAAAGACCTCTCCCCGTTGCGTATCTGTCATGAGATCACGCCGTACCGACCAGCGACAGGTGGAGCCACTGGACATTGACACGAGCGTGGATATTGCGCCGCGCCATCCCAACGGCTTTCGACTGTCCAATCCCGTCATGACGGCCTCCGGCACCTTCGGCTATGGCACGGAGTTCGTCGATTTCTTCGATATCCAGAGGCTGGGCGCTATCGTCTGCAAAGGCACCACGCTGAGGTCCAGGGAGGGCAATCCCCAGGTCCGCGCGGCGGAGACTCCTTCGGGCATGCTCAACACCATCGGCCTTCAAAACGTGGGCGTCAAGGCGCTGATAGAGGAGAAGGCCCCGGTGTGGGCCGGGTGGCGGGTGCCGGTGGTGGTGAATATCTGCGGCGAGACGCTGGAGGAGTATGTGGCCATCGCCGAGGCGCTGGACGGGGCGCCGGGCGTAGCGGCGCTGGAGCTCAACATCAGTTGCCCCAACGTGTCGGAAGGGGGTATGGAGTTCGGCTGCAATCCAGCCAACGCCGCCAGGCTGACCGCTGCGGTGAAGAAAGCCGCCCCCGGCCTTCCACTGCTGGTGAAAATCACGCCCAACTACGTTGACCCGGTGGAGCAGTCTCTGGCCGTGGAAGAGGCTGGCGCGGACGCCATCTGCGCCATCAACACCATCGTGGGCATGGCGATTGATGCAGAGGGCCGCAGGCCGCTGCTCTCCACCCGGACCGGCGGGCTGTCCGGCCCCGCCATCAAGCCCGTGGCGCTGGCCATGGTGTACAAGGTCTCGCAGGCAGTGAAGGCGCCGGTCGTCGGTATTGGTGGTATCGAGACGGGGCAGGACGCCATCGAGTTCCTCATGGCGGGAGCGACGGCAGTGCAGGTGGGCACGGCGAACTTCTACAGTCCCAGGGCGTCGCTGGAGGTCCTGGAGGGGCTTACGCGGTGGATGCGTGACCACGGCGTAAAACGGGTGAGTGACCTGGTGGGCGCTGCCCATCCGCGATAGGCCGTGGTATAATACGCTCTTCTACTTGCGCAGCTTTCACAAGCACGGTGGAGAAAGCAGGAGAAGGATGAGAATGATGCGGTTGCGAGTTGGTCTTTGGATAACTGGACTTGTGATGACGGGAGGGCTGCTTCTCGCCGCCTGCGGTGGTGGAGAAACAAGTACGCCCGCACCACGCCCTACAGCGACGACAAGACCGGCAGCGACTGCCACACCTACCCGCCCTGCGGCCACGGCGACCCGCCCACCGGCCGCCACGGCGACCCAACCTCCAGCCAGCGGTGGTGACCCCGCCCGTGGCGCCCAGGTCTTTAACAGCAAGGGTTGCGCTGCCTGCCATACCACAACCTCAGCCCAACTCGTGGGGCCGGGGTTGGGAGGCATCGGCGCCAGGGCGGACACGCGCAAGCCCGGCATGTCGGCGCGCGACTACATTGTCGAGTCTGTTTCCAACCCCAACGCCTTCGTAGTCTCCGGGTTCCCTCCCGGCCTCATGCCCGACCTGTGGTCCGGCATGACCGTCCAGGAGAGGGAAGACCTGGTCGCCTATCTGCTGAGCCTCAAGTAGACGCAAACGTTCCCTCCCTTGCGCCCGCCATTTGCGCCTCGCCGAGTCGTTTGCTACACTCATGGGGCGTGGGCGGTTAGCTCAGTTGGTTAGAGCGTCGCGTTGACATCGCGGAGGTCAGTGGTTCGAGTCCACTACCGCCCACCACCGTATCTACCCCATATCCGCTCGTCAACGCCTCTGCTGACTCCACTCGTTGCTTATCACCCTGCTTATCACTCCTCGCAGATTATGTGAAACATCTACGCATCAGAGGATGCTCCACAAGCTACACAGACAAGATTAGTGAACTACTGCGGAAGTACCTGTCCACGGTTGACCACATCTCCGCAGAGAGTGCAATCCGTTTTCTAGCCGCCTATATTGACCGGACGCCCAATACGAAGGCCCGATACGCAACCTATCTGCGCGGCTTCTTGGAGCATCACGGCATACCCTTCCCCGTGCGAGTGAAAGTGCCGAAGCAGCTTCCTCCCCTCATTCCCGACAGCGACATTCAGACACTCTTGTCGGCACTTCGGGACAAGCAGACCCACAAGGAATGTGGCTTGAGAGACCTAGTTCTCATAGAGACTGCCTGTAAAACGGGCCTGCGCCGCAGTGAGCTTGCGAATCTGAAAGTAAGGGACATTGACTTCGGGGCAGCCCGCCTGAAGGTAGTGAACGGCAAGGGCGGCAAAGACCGCGTCATCCCGCTTCATCCCTTGCTCAAGGAAAAGCTTCTCCAACTGTGTAACGATAAAGGAAGCGACAGTCTGGTCTTCGGCTTGAATCCTCGAAGCCTTGGCATGAAGTTGTATGTTTGGGCCAAGAAAGCCAATGTCAAGCTTCACACTCATAGTCTGCGTCACTACTTTGCCACCAGGCTCGTTGACCGTGGCGCGAACCTTCGGGCAGTCCAAGAGTTGCTGGGGCATGAGAACTTGAATACAACTCAGATATACCTGGCAGTCACAGGCCGACATCTTGAAGAGGCCATAAACCTGTTGGACTAGGGTAGGACGCTGCCAAACGTTACAAGCCCATCGTCACCTAGTGTCCTGAGTTACAAAAAGCTTGTATAATTAGGGGCGTGCGCTTCATCATACG
>JACPQI010000134.1 GCA_016190545.1 Chloroflexota bacterium | reverse complement strand
TCCCGCCCGCTGAAACTGTTCCAAGAGAACCTCCCGCATGAGGCGACACGCCTGCAGCACTTTGGGGTTGGACAGGCGGTAGAAGACGTAACCACCTTCTCGCCGGTGCTCCACCACGCCTTTCTCCCTCATGATGCCCAGGTGCTGGGAGACGTTGCTCTTGGGGATTCCCAGCAACGCTACAAGCTGGGACACCGTACGTTCGCCCTCTCCCAGGGCTTCTACGATCCGAAGCCGCCATGGATTGGCAAAGGTCTTACAGATGGCCGCGTGGAGATTGAAAAGCCGCTCCTGCTTGCCCCTCTGGTCCATGACTCGTCCTTTGGTCAGTAGTTTAGGAGTTCCTAAACTTATTGTCACTAACTCGTGCCACAATGTCAAGGACACGCGAGGTAGCTGCTCGAAATACCTTTTCCCTGGATGGGATGGGGACAAGAGGTTCCCGTGCGCTCTACGCCGTTAGCCCGGGGAGCCAGCCTTCTAACTGCCAAAGAATCAGGGCACGTGTCTGAAACGCTACTTCCTGAATTCGTATTTGTACTGCACGTAGGCGTCTATAACAAACATGATGACCCCAGTGTTGTCGCCTCTATTCCCACCAGGCGAACAGCGGACTGAGATGGTCAACTGTTCGTTAGGTGGACCAGGAATCTCCCACGAGAAATCTGATTTGCTGTTGGGCTTATCCGGCACCCTCGCTGAGGCCCACGCGTCCGACCTTCGCTCAGCGCCCGGTACGGGAGGATTCAGCTGCAAACTCACGCTGGCAAAGACCGATGTTCCGGCAACTGCTGATGCACCAGCGCTATTCACGGACACTGTGCCCTTCAGCTCTTGCCCAGGCGTCAATTTTTCGGGAAAGGCCGGCCATCCACATGTCCAGTTCGACTTGTTGTACGTCCCTGAGGCGACGTCATAGGACAACAGGACCGTCGCGCTTTGTCCGCTAATTGCCGCTGACTTGGACAAGGAGTCAGAAGTTGTTGGCGCCGGCGGTGTGAGTTTCTGAATGGTTTCCCTCAGCACCCACGTGCCTGTGGCTCCTTCGGTGACCTTCACCGTAAGGCTCTGGTTGCTGCCGCTGCTGTTCACGGCCACGATGTAGACAACGTCGTCCTTGACCACGCGCAGGTCGAACTTGGCATTGGATGCGTCCAACGTGCCGCGCGCCGTCGTGCCGCCCTGGGGACGCACGTCGTTCTTCAGCAGATAAACGTCTGCCTGCACCTGGGTGGCTGGCGGCGGCGTGCCTGTGATTTCCATGTGAAGAGGACGTTCGGTCTTATCGTCCTTGGCCTGGACTCGCAGGCCCCAGATGGCCGCCGTGTAGTCCGGCTTGAGGTTGAACGTGTAAGTGGCCTCTTTCTTGTCCGCATCCAGAATGTCGGGTTTGTCGATCACGCCGCTGTACAGCAAATCCTTGGAGCTTTTCTCCAGTGGCCCTGCAGGGTCGAACAGAGCGTATCTGACAAAGTTGCGAAAATGGTTCTGCAAACTGGCCTTAGTCTTGGTCTGGACGTAGGTCTCCAGAGGCCGCAGAACGTTGACCCGTCCGTCTTCCGCCACGGCGTCCCAGGCCTCTCTGAAGCTCATTCCACTCTTTACCAGGAAGGCCACAAAATTGGCGGTCTGGTACTCGTGCTTGCCGTCGGAGGCGGTGATGGACTTGTTGAAATACGTAAAGTTGAGGGGGGAGAGCTCTGTCTTGCCCTTCCATACCTCTTGATAGGCAGCGTAGTCGGCGGTGGCCTCTATCCACCATTTGCGCCAGCCCATGCCGTACACGTTGAAGTACTGGTTCTGCACAACATGGAACGACTCGTGGGCCGCCTCATGCATGAATGCTTGCGCGCTGTCTTGCGTCAGGGCGAAGTAGACGTTGCCGGTGAGTCCGCCGCGCTGCGACTCTTCCGTGCCTGGGACAACGAACGCGTGCGTCTGGCCACCTGGCATCCTGAAGCCGGGTTTGTTGGTAGCGGGGGCATAGGCCGCATAGGCCTGCTCCAGATAGCCCGACACGTCGTTGGAAAACGATAATGCGCTGACTTGCTTGCCGCTGACGATCGGTATCACCTGTTTGTCGTAGACCACCAGGAAGTGGTAGCTCTCCTTCACTCCGTAACCTTGGAGGATGTAGTACACCTTCCACGTCGTCAGGTGGTCGGTCTTGATGACCACAACCTTGCGCTGGGTGTCCACCGTGACGGGCGAGTAGACCCAGAGCTTCTGCTCCGGGTCCCAGAAGGAAGCGAAGAGCGCCTTCTGAGGCGCCAGGTCTCCCGGCAGCTTGGTGGGGTCGTAGGCGATTTCGATGGTGAGAGGCTTCTTGAACTCTTGGAGGTTTCCCAGAGTGACGGTATAGGCTGCCATCTCCCCGATGCCCTTGAATGTGGGCGGCGAAACGGCCTGCGCGGGGGCGATGGCAAGAGTCTGCTTGCCGTCCAGAAGGCCAGCCGGGATGGAGACGGTTACCTGGTCTTTCCAGGAGAGGGTTTGCGCGGAGGTGGACGGCTCCAGTACCTTCGAGACGAGTGGTGCAGACACGGCTGCTGGACCTGCAGAAGTGGTCGGCGCGGCGCTCGCGGATGGCGTGGCTGTCCTGGCGGGAGACGACGTGCCCGCTGGCCGTGTTGTTGCAGTTGGAACACGGATCAGCTTCTCCGCAGTGGGAGTCGCGTCCGAGATGCTTCCGCAAGACGAAGTAGCGAGCGCGAAGGCTGTGAGGGAAAACACGACAAGGAAAACCTGAAGGGCCTTCTTCATACGTCCTCCTTTGAGGCGCTTGACCCAGTGATTTCCTAAGGACTCATCCTGAAGAAGGTGACCTGAACACCACCTGAAAAAAGTGGGGCGGTTCCTGAATAATTCCTGAACATGCCGCGCAACATGCACCGATTGTGAAGGTTCCGCCGGCGAGCTCCCGAACGGAGCACCCACAGGATGCTGTTCAGCGTCTGCCGACCGTCGGCGCGCGGCCGTCCCCGGCGCTTCCTTGGTGGCAGCAAGGGTGCAATCAAGGTCCAGTGGGCGCAGCATGAGGCTTCCTTCGATGGCGTAGCATGACTTCTGATGGACTCACAAGCAGTCCCAAAAGGCTCCGCATGTGCGGGGCCTTCGCGGTAGAATCGGGGCTGAGATGATTTCTTCTTTG
The DNA here is from genome assembly GCA_016190545.1 of Chloroflexota bacterium. Next base: position 503 of record JACPQI010000134.1, on the reverse strand, counting down.
CTTGCCGGGGCAGCTTGAAAGTGGTGGTGCGAGTTCTTTTCGTTGTCCCGCCAAAGGCGCGATTCTCCTCCGCGGTTGCGTCCTGCGTCGCCGCCCGCTACTATTGAGGCACCCTGGCTATCAGAAGGAGAGCGTCCATGCACTTCCGCGCGCGCTTTGATCTGCGCAACCCGCCCCAGTGGCGGCAGCCCTTCGACCGCTTCTACGCCCAGTTCCTCGACCAGGTGGCGTGGCTGGATGCCCACGGCTTCGACCGCGTCTCCCTCTCGGAGCACCACTTCGTGGAGGACGGCTACCTGCCGTCGCCCTTCACCATGGCGGCGGCCATCGCTGCCCGTACCAAACGCATCCGCATCCACCTGAGCATCGTTGTGCTGCCGCTCAAGCACCCGGTGCAGGTGGCCGAGGACGCGGCCGTCGTGGATATTCTCAGCGGAGGCCGCCTGGACCTGGCGGTCGCTGGGGGCTATCGCAACGACGAGTTCGAGGGCTACGGCATCCCG
>JACPQI010000135.1 GCA_016190545.1 Chloroflexota bacterium | reverse complement strand
GGTGAGGAGAGAGAAGAAACGACACCTGCTACATGGGCTTGGAGTAGGGGTCGTAAGGCTCGCTGGTGAGGCCCTCAAGGGCCTTCTCCAGCCGGTAGAGGTCAAGGCCGACGATGACCTGTCCGCCGATGTCAAACACGGGTGGGAAGGGCAAGCCCTTCGTGTAGCTGAAACCAAGCTTTGCCACAGCGGCCCGGGCAGCTTCATCCTTGGCCAGGTCAAGCTCAGTGTGGATGACACCCTTCGACCGGAGGAATTGCTTGGCCTTCCTCCCCAAAGCGGAAGAGGGGTCGTTGTAGAGGTAGACCTTTTTGCTCTGGGCCACGGTTGCAGACACCCCTCGTTCTCCTCTAGGTCTATTGGCTGGGTGCCGGGGTAGGAATGAGCGGCGGCTCCGTCACAAGACGTGACATAACGTCGCCCCAGGTAGTGTCGACCAGGTCGATGATGTCGGCGCGATTGCCGACGCCGTCCTGGAACTGAAGATAGTACTTGGCGCCATCGGCGGTCTTGTCGCCGAGGAGGAGGGTGAAACTCACAGGCGTGTCCGTGATAGGATCGTCGTAATCGAGGCCGATGTCGATAATGGTCTGTGGGTTGTCCAAGCCGGCATCGGCAATGGAAAGCTCGTCCGGCTTGAAGCGGCGCGAGGTATTGGGGCCGCTCAGCAACAGGGTGATCCCGCTCCAGCGGTCCGGATGGACCGGGGGGCCAGAGGGGCTATCAAAACGCCACTCGTTCTTGTCCTCTTCGCTCCGGACGAAGGTCTGAGACTGGCCCAGGTGAGTAACCTTGATGGTACTCATGTGCTCCATCAGATAGTCCTGAGATGAGACGCCCTTGGGCAATTGCTCCGCGGGAATGGAGTAGGCCGGGAAGTCCCGGTCCGTAGGCTTCCGATTGGCGGTAGAGCCGCTGTCGTATCCCAGGGCCCAGGTGACGGCAACCACTGCCGCCACAAGAAAGATAATCGTGATCCGAAGGTTCATCTGCTCGCCCCCTTCCTCTACCGCCTGCGCCACCACACAATGCCGCCCACAACCACCACAGCGAAGGGCAGGAGGAGCCAGCTTGCGAAGCGGATGAAGTTCCACTCCCGCTGGTTCACGATGAGAAGCCGGAACGGGATGGTCTTGGGACGAATAGAAATGAGGTTGACATCTTCCGCCAGCCAGTTAACAGAGTTCAAGAAGAGGTCACTGTTGTTGCGGAAGGTATAGAAGCGATTGGAGAGAAAATCGGAGTCGCCGATGACGACGAGCTTGGCGACGTTCTTGCTGGGGTCGCCCAGGGCCTGGCTGAGGGGGATGGCGCCCTCAGGCTCGTCAAGCGGCGCGGTGGCCTCGACGACCATGCCCAAGGCGATGGGTCCAGGGCTGTCCGAGCGGAGGTCGAAGCTGTTGACGTCTGGGTCTGTCTCCTGCCAAGAGAAGGGAAGGGCAGAGGTGGCGAGAAGCGGCTGGACCTGGATGTAGCTGCGCTCCCGGCTATGGTTACGCTGGAGCCCCGCAGCCTGGGTGAAGAGGGCGGCGGCCAACGGCTGCGTGATAGGGCTTACGTCAGAGAACTGGCTCTTGCTTTCGACAACGGGAGAGCGCGGGTCGCCGATGAGGGAGGAGAGGGTATCTACAGCCATGCCCGGCAGCACCTCTACACCCCACCGATTGAGCAGGGCTTGGAAGGTGTCCGGCGGGTTGGGCTCGGCAAGGATGACGAGGCGCCCGCCGTTCTTGAGGTAGGCGTCGATAGCGGTGATCTCGAAAGGAGAAAGGTCTCTGGTGGCTCCGGCGATAACCAGGACAGCAGTGTCTTCCGGGACTGTGGGCTGGAGCTGCTGGTCCAGCTTCACTACGTCCACGCTGTAGTTGTCTGAGATGAGGCCCTGGCGAGCTAAGCCAAGCCCAACCGTGTTGTCGCCCAAGTCTCCTGGGTCGCGCTCGCCGTGCCCCGTGAGAAAGACCACCCGTTTCTGCTTCTGGCTGGTCACCACCAGGAGCATGCTGGTGAAGTCCTGCTCCGTGGGCGGGCGCAGCGCAGAGCCGACGGTCAGAGGCAGGTTCACCACCCGGTCGCGGGTAGCGAAGGAGACAGCAGGGAAGGCAGTGACATTGAAGCGCCGCGCGGTAGAAGGCTGGACCTCCGGGTCCACCACCTCATAGTCGAAGTGCCTGTCGGAGCGCCGCTTGTATTCCTGGAGCAGGTCGGTGACCCGGTCTTTCAGGGCCTGGCTATCGGTGGGCGTGAAGAAGGCGACAGCCTGGATCTCCTCCGGCAGCGTGCGTAGGACGGTGCGGGTCTGCTCGGAGAGGTCGAACTGCTTGCCGGCGGTGGCGTCATAGCGGGCGGAGGACTCGTTGCCGAACCAGTTGATGACTCCAACGATGGTGGCGAACACAGCTATGAGAAGGAAGGTGTTGGCGCCGTACCAGGTGCGCCGCTGCCGGGCGAAGGAGATGAGCTGGTTGGAGGCGACAAAGGCGAAGAGGAGAAGGAACACCAGACCGATACCGACGAGGGCCAAAATAGAGGTCTTGAGGTCATCCGGAGCGATGAGATAAAGGATGCCGGCGCCCAGCAAGGCCACCACGCCGGCGGCGGCGAAGAGTAAGGCGAGGTTGCCAAAGGCGCCACGCAGCCGTTGCGCCAGGCCAGTCGGGGGAGGCTGTGAAGGTGAGGTGTTGTCTTGGGTCACGGCCTACCGCCACCTCCGGCTCTCGAGTGAGCGAATTGCCAGGAACAGGGACATCGCCGCCATGCTGATGAGGTAGATCACCGACTTGGTCTCGATAATCCCAACGCTGAAGTCCCGGTAATGGTTCCGCAGAGACATGAAAGAGAAGAAGTCAGCGAGGTTGCCGCCCAGGAAGTCCTCGCCCAGATAAAGGAACCAAAGCATGAACAGGATGCCCATGCTGACGATGGCGGAGATGATCTGGTTGTTGGTCAAGGAGGAGGCGAAGAGACCGACAGAAAAGGCCAAGAACCCCATCAGTAGAATACCAAGATAGGCGGTCATGATGGGGCCGTTGTCCGGCGAGCCGAAGAGGTGGAGGAGCAAGGGATAGAAGAAGGTGATGACCACCATAGCGAGGAAGAAACTGATGCTCCCCAGGAACTTGCCCATGATGACCTCAGAGTCGCGGACAGGGGAGGTAAGAAGGAGCTCAACGGTGCCCAGCTTCTGCTCTTCCGCCAGGAGGCGCATGGCGAGGATGCCGCCCAGGGCCAGGACGAAAAGCACCCACCAGATGTTGAGGACGTAGCCGCGAATGCCGGCCTCGGGCAGCGGGCCGCTCAGGCCGTCAATGAAGAAGAAGCCGGTGACGAAGAGGAAGACCGCCGCCACCACGTACGCTACAGGCTGGGCGAAGTACCCCTTGCACTCCTTCCAGGCGATGGCCAGGGTGTTCCTCACTCGTTCTCCTCTCCCACGGTGAGTTCCAGGAATATCTCCTCAAGGGACATGCCTCTGGTCTGCAGGCCCAGCAGTCCCCAGCCGTTCTCCACCACCAGCGTGGCGAGTTGCTCGCGGCAGTCAATGCCGGGCTTACAGTCGATGTAATAGGAGGAGCGGTCCTCCGTACCCTCACGCCGGATGTCCTTCACATCCTTCAAGCCGTCTTGGAGCGCGTTCAGGACGGTCTTGGCGGGGCCCCGGATCTCGGCGACGACTTGAGAGGCGCCGCGCAGCCGCGTCGCCAGGTTGGCCGGTGTGTCTTCGGCAATGAGACGGCCCTCGTTGATAATCAGGACGCGGCCGCAGATCATGCTGACTTCCGGCAGGATGTGGGTACTGAGAATGATGGCGCGTTGCTCGCTGGACAGGTCGCGGATGACCTGGCGGGTCTCGACAACCTGGATGGGGTCGATGCCGATGGTAGGCTCGTCCAGCACCAAGACAGTGGGCTGATGGATGATAGCCTGGGCGATGCCGACGCGCTGTCGGAAGCCCTTGGACAGCTTGGCGATGTGGGAGTCTACGTAATCTTCCAACCGACAGATACCTACGACATCGTCCAGACGCGACTTGAGCCGGGCTCCTCCCATACCACGCAGGGCGCCCATATACGTCAGGTACTCACGGACTGTCATCTCCGTATAGAGGGGGACGGTCTCCGGCAGATAGCCAATGTGTCGCCGGGCCTCCAGCGAGTGGGAGACGATATCATAGCCGTTGACACGCACCACGCCATTGGTGGGCGGCAGGAAGCCCGTGATGACGCGCATGGTGGTAGTCTTCCCCGCCGCGTTGGGGCCTAACAGCCCAACGATCTCCCCCTTGTTTACCTGGAAGGAGACGTCTTCAACGGCCGGATAACTGCCGTAGTACTTCGAGAGGTGCTGAACTTCTATCATGATACGGCTGCCGGATGCAAGTCGTCATTATAGCATAGGGTTCTACGAGCGCAAGCGGGTACATGGATGTGGGTCGGGGGACAAGGCGCGGGAGGAGCAGTGCGACGCCATTGACGGCGCAGCGCGTGGGGAGTAGCCTGATACAGTTGCATGGCCTGCCCAACGCAGACCAGAAAGGCTTAGATGGACAAGCACTCGGCGTCCGCGGGGCCAGCAGCCGCCCCGGGAGCTGCTGGCGGTATACGCGCTCAGACCCGGTCCCGCTCCGCTCTGGTCATGAGCGTGGCGGGCGTCATGCTGGGCCTGTTCATGGCCGCCATGGACCAGACCATCGTAGGCACGGCGCTGCCGCGCATGGTCGCAGACCTGGGCGGACTCGACCGCCTGTCGTGGGTCGTCACTTCCTACCTGCTGACCAGCGCCGTGGGGGTACCCATCTGGGGCAAGCTCTCGGACTTGCTCGGGCGGAAGTGGCTGTACCTGGGAGGGATGGCGGTGTTCCTGCTCGGCTCGGCACTGACGGGAGCCGCCCAGTCCATGGACCAACTCATCGGGTTCCGGGCGCTCCAGGGCGTCGGCGGCGGGATGCTGTTCGCCCTGTCCTTCATCATGATCAGCGACCTGTTCCCGCCCCGGGAGCGCGGACGCTGGCAGGGGCTTATCGCCTCGTGCTTCGCTCTGGCGAGCGTGATAGGACCGCTCCTGGGAGGATGGCTCACCGACACCTTGTCGTGGCGGTGGGCGTTCTATATCAACCTGCCGGTGGGGGCCGTGGTCACGTTGCTCCTGGTATCCGCCATGCCCAACCCTCGCGTAGAACGGACGAAGCCGCTGGTGCTGGACTACCGGGGCGCGGCGCTCCTGCTCGCCTGTCTCACCCCGCTGCTCCTGGGCCTCTCCATGGGCGGCCAGGACGCGTCCTGGGGTTCGCCCCTCATCGTGGGGCTACTGAGCGCGGGCGTGGTCATCGGCCTAGTGTTCCTGTGGGTGGAACGGCGCTCGCAGGAACCCCTGTTACCGCTGCACCTGTTCAGGCACCGGGTCTTCAACGCCTCCATCGCCGTGGGGTTCTTCACCGGGCTCGGCCTGTTCGGCGCCATCATCTATATCCCGCTCTTCGCCCAGGGAGTCACGGGGCAGTCCGCCACCAACTCAGGCCTCATCCTCATGCCCATGACTCTGAGCATCTCGATGGCGGCGGTGCTGTCGGGGCAACTCCTGACGCGGACAGGCAGGTACAAGGCGGTGGCGGTCTTCGGCAGTCTTCTCATGGCCTTTGGCATGTTCCTGCTCTGGCGCATGGACTCCGGTGTGGGGAATAACACCCTCGTGCGCAATATGGTGTTTATCGGCCTGGGGCTGGGCTGCACCCTGCCGGTCATCACCATAGCCGTACAGAACGCTTTCCACTACTCCTTGCTAGGCGTGGTGACGACGTCTGTGCAGTTCTTCCGCAACGTGGGCGGCACCATCGGCGTGGCGGTGATGGGCACGGTGCTCAATGTACGGCTGGCGGATGCGCTGCGGACCAATCTGGACCCGGAGGTGGTGCGACGGCTGCCGGAGAGGAGCCTGGAGCGGCTAAACGACGCCCAAGTGCTGGTGCAGCCTCAGACCCTGGCAGAGGCCCGGCAGACCTTCATCGAGTCGGGGCCGGACGGCTTGGCGATGTATGGCCGGTTTGTGACCGGCATCAAGGAGGCGCTGGCCTCCTCTCTGTCCGAGGTGTTCCTGCTGGCAGCCGTAGTGGTAGCGCTGTGCATCCTGGCAGCGCTTATCATGCCTGAGATCCCGTTGCGGCGCAGCATGGACGAGTGGGCCGACAAGAAGGCCGCCAGGGCGGGTGAGCAGCAATCAGGACCTGCCGCGCGCCATGAGCAGCCGTGACGGTGTAGGCGCAACAGCGCCCTGGCTGCGCCGCCGCGTGCTGGCCTGGTACCGAGCGCACGGGCGGGGGTTTCCGTGGCGCGAGACGCGCGACCCTTACGCTATCCTGGTGTCCGAGGTCATGCTGCAGCAGACCCAGACGTCACGCGTCGTCCCCAGCTATCAACGGTTCCTGCAACGTTTCCCCACCTTCGAACGCCTTGCCCAAGCCCCCCTGTCCGAGGTGATCCGGGCCTGGTCAGGGCTGGGGTACAACCGGCGCGCTGTATGGCTGCACCGCATTGCGCAAGAGGTGATGGAGCGCGGCGGGCGGTTGCCCCGAACGCCCGCGGGGATGCGCAGGCTGCCGGGCATCGGTGACTACACGGCCAATGCGGTGGCGTGCTTCGCTTTCGGCGCGCAGGCCCCGGTAGTGGACACCAACGTGCGCCGAGTGTTGGCGAGGGTGTTTCGAGACGAGGTGGCGCCGACTGCTTCAGGGTTACGCGACCTGGCCCGGGATGTGCTGCCCCGCGGCAAGGCGTCCCTTTGGAACCAGGCGCTCATGGACCTGGGTGCGACGGTGTGCATCACGCGAGCGCCGCGCTGCGCTGTGTGCCCGCTGCAAGAGCAGTGCCGGGCGGCGCCTGTGCTGGCGGGGGCAGGCCGCCGGGTGGCGGAGCCGCCGCCGCTCTACCGGGCCCAACCGGCCTTCCGCGGCTCGACGCGTTTCTACCGAGGGCGCATCATCCAGCGGCTACGACAGCTCTGGGATGGGCAAAGCCTCCCGCTTAAGGAGGTGGGCGAGGCTGTACGGCCGGGATTCAGCCGGGGTGATATGCCGTGGCTGGAGCGTCTGGCGCAAGGGCTTGAGCGGGATGGGCTGGCGCAGGTCACGCCGGAGGGCGTGCGCTTGCCGTACGGCACCGACCGACAAGTCATGAGTGGGACAAGCCCGACTCGGTCCTTATACAAGCCTTGGCCGGGCATCTGCCACAAAGCAACCAGAACCAAGAGACCTTAGTCGTAGACAGGCGTTGCCGAACATGATACAGTGTGCTTGGATTCGGCCTGCTCCAGCCCGTTACGCATGGAACGCCGCACACATTCGCAGAAACAGCCGGGTACCGGGGGCGAGATGACAGGAAAGATACAAGAGCAGTCGGCCAAGAGCCCGCGTCAACCTACCGCAACGGAGGGCGTGACGGCGGTCGTTTTCAACATCCAACGCTACTGCATCCATGATGGGCCGGGCATCCGGACCACGGTCTTCCTCAAGGGGTGTTCTCTGTCCTGCTGGTGGTGCGCCAACCCGGAGGCCATAAACAGTCGACCGGAGTTGGGGTTTGCGGTGAGCCGCTGCACCGGCTGCGGGCTGTGCGTCACGGCCTGCCCGGAGGGGGCCTTCGTCCCAGGCCCAAGCGGGAAGCCGTCCCTGGACCGCGACCGCTGCACCGCCTGCGGGGAGTGCGTGCCGGTCTGC
>JACPQI010000133.1 GCA_016190545.1 Chloroflexota bacterium | reverse complement strand
TCGCCAGATGCAAGGCCAGGGTTGGGCCGCGATCCTCCAGCCAGGCATGGTGGCTGCCATCCACCTGGAGGAGCATCCCCGCCTGCGGCATGCGCTGTCGGCGCATCCGGTGTCGGGGACGGCGGTGCCGCGGACTGGACAGCCCCGCCCCCACCAACAGGCGCCGTACCGTCGAACGCGACACCAGCAGACCCTCCCGCTCTGCCAGCAGCTCAGAGAGATGCGTGTGGTTGATCCCGCCGTACCGGTCCCGAACGACAGCCAGGACTTTTTCCCTTGTATCGGTGGGCGTGGCATTGGGAGGCATGCGCCCACGGTTCCCATGGGCAAGAGCGGCGGCGCCCTCCCTTCGATAGGCCGCCAACAGTCGCCAGACGTGGCGTTCGCTCACCCCGAGAACCTCGGCTGCCCTAGCCACAGGCCATAGTCGTCCCACTACGCCGTTCAAGACTTGCAATCTCGCCAACTCTTTGGGTGTCAATGTCAGTCCTTTCATGAACTGACATTTTCCCTGACCAGTTAATCACTGACGGAATCGTAGACCACCGACACAAGCTGGCGCGAAGCTAGTCACGGCCCTTCTGGTGAGACCTTGTTGAGACTCCTAGGCTGCTTCGAGCAGGCGTGCTACCCGGCCCTGTGCGCCCGTGTCGTCACCAAAGCCACTTGACACGGAAGCGCGAAAGGAGAGTCTCATAGGCAATCCCCAGTTCACGTGAGCATGCCCCCAGACTAAGACCCATACGCTACGGACGGCAGCCCGCGAACTGGTCATGCCGCCTGCTGCGAGGGCGGAGACGCCCCACCAAGACCCTACTGCAGAAGGCACAAGGAGCAGGTCTTTCCGGATAGATATCACCGAGCTAGGCCCACTATCCCGAGAACGCCTCTCTCAAAAGGAAGGAGCCGGCTGCCTCCAGTCGCTGTGGTAAGCTATGGACAACTTTACGCAGTCAGTTTGAAGCGCTCAATCCAAGAATCTATCCCAAGAACCTTGACCCCAGAAGCCAAAAGGGTTGTAGGTGGCGTTTGCTCATCCCAGGGCGAACGGAACAATAAAACCCGTTCGTGGTGAGCTCCGACTCCGTGCGGAGTCCGATGAAATCGGACCTGCCGAACCACGAGCCTTCGTCCAGCGGTTGCTTAGGACTTTATACGGTTCTCCATAGGTCACCGTGTTACAATGGCCTTGTCGTTCCGTCATCGCCATGCAGGTCTTCAGCAGGCTGCTCCGGCTCGTGTTCCGCTATCGCTGGCAGGTGATGGCGGCCTACCTGTGCCTGGTCGTCTCCACACTCGTCGCCTTCGCCGTGCCCCGCGTGCTGGGCGAGGCCATCGACCGGGTGCTGGAGGAGGCCAGCGTCCCCTTCCTCGTGGGAGCGGCGGGCCTCATCGTGGGGCTGGCGCTGCTGCGCGGCCTCTTCTCCTACGGCCTCAGCTACTTCAGTGAATGGGTGGCCCAGCACGTGGCCTTCGACCTCCGCCACGCCCTCTACGACCACCTCCAGCGCCTCAGCTTCGCCTACCACGACAGGCAGCAGACCGGCCAGCTCATGTCGCGGGCCACGGCGGACGTGGAGAACGTGCGCTGGTTCGTCTCCTTCGGCGTCATCCGGGCCGTACAAGTGGTGGTGATGGTAGCCGCCCTGACCGTCCTGTCCACGCTGGTGGACTGGAAGCTCTCCCTCATCGCCCTCTCCGTGCTGCCTCTGCTCCTGGCGCGGCAGATATTCGTCAGCGCGCGGCTGCGGCGCACCTACCGCAAGGTGCAGGAGCGCACCGGCGTGTTGACCACGGCGCTCCAGGAGAACATCACCGGCGCCAAGGTGGTGCGGGCCTTCGGGACGGAGGAGATCGAAAGCCGCAAGTTCACGGCTATCGCGGACCGCCTCGCCGCCGACTCTCTGGAGGCGGAGCGCATCATGGCGACCAACGCCCCCTTCATGACCGCTATGTTCTCCCTGTCCATCGCCCTCATCCTGGGCCTGGGCGGTCGCGAGGTGATACGGGGCAACCTCACCGCCGGCGAACTCACCCAGCTCATCTTCTGGTTCAGCATGGTGATGCCCAACATCCGCATGGTGGGCTTCCTGGTGGGCGTGTTCTCTCGCGCCGTCTCCTCCGGCGAGCGCATCTTCGAGGTGCTGGACTCCGCTTCGCCGGTGCAGGAGAGGCCGGGGGCTGTCGCGCTTGCAGACGCGCGGGGCCACGTGCGGTTCGAGGACGTGTCCTTCTCCTACGATTCCACCATGCCCGTCCTGCGTCACGTCAGCTTTGAGGCGAAGCCGGGGCAGGTGGTCGCGCTGCTGGGCCATACGGGCAGCGGCAAGACCACCATCGTCAACCTGCTGCCCCGCTTCTACGATGTCACCGGCGGCCACGTGACCATCGACGGCGTCGATGTGCGGGACGCGACACTGGCCTCGCTACGCAAGCACGTGGGCATCGTGCAGCAAGACGTCTTTCTTTTTTCCGCCACCGTCCGCGAGAACATCGCCTATGGCAAGGTGAACGCCACCCAGCAGGAGATCGAATGGGCCGCCAAGACGGCGCGGCTCCACGACTTCATCGCCGGGCTGCCGGACGGGTACGACACCTGGGTGGGCGAGCGCGGCATCACGCTGTCGGGCGGCCAGAAGCAGCGCCTCGCCATTGCCAGGGGGCTGCTCACGGACCCGCGCGTGCTCATCCTGGACGACTCGACCTCCAGCGTGGACGTGGAGACGGAGCGGCTCATTCGCGAAGCCCTGGCCGAACTCATGCGCGGTCGTACTACCTTCGTCATCGCCCACCGGCTCAGCACGGTGAAGCGCGCCAACCTCATCCTGGTCATCGATGACGGGCGCATCGTGGAGTCGGGCACGCACACCGAACTGGTGGCGCGCCACGGACCCTACCGCCGTATCTTCGAATCCCAGCTCCAGCCGCAAGAGGAGCAGGTGGAGGCCACACGCTAGCATGACCGCACTATCACTGTCATGCCCAGGGAATGCTGGGGAAGCCTCTTTTGTCAAAGAGGCTTCCCCAGCCCCCTTCCAGAAAACCTTGCCGTTGGGTGGGCCGCTTCGCACGAGAAGCGGCGTTTGCCATGTCACCCTGAGCGCAGCGAAGGGTCTGGGATGGTGGGATTCTTCTGGTGAGCCGCCCCGCCCCAGATTCTTCGCCCCGATTGCATCGGGGCTCAAGAATGACATTTTTGTGCAAAGCAGGAGTGGGCAGGGATGATGCACCACGGGCACGCCTACATGCATGGCCGTCTCGGCAGCGCGCTGGACGAAGAGGCGGAACTCGGCAAGGTCTACGACCACCGGGTTGTGAGCCGCCTGGCGCGGTACATGACGCCCTTCAAGCTCCACACGACGGTGGCCGTCGTCACGATGCTCGTCACCAGCCTGAGCCAGGTGGCGGTGCCGTGGCTCATCGGCCGCACCATCGACCAGTCCATCGCGCGGGCCGACGTGAGCGGGCTGGTGTGGAGCGTCGTGGCCCTCATCGGCGTCGTCGGCGCAGGCTGGGTCACCAACACCATCTACCTCATGACCATGGCCCGCATCAGCCAGCGGGTGCTGCTGCGCATCCGCACCCAGCTCTTCGACCACCTGCAACGCCTCTCGCTGCGCTTCTACGACAGGAACG
>JACPQI010000127.1 GCA_016190545.1 Chloroflexota bacterium | reverse complement strand
GTGATGCTTAGCCTCCCGCGGCGTGGCCACCCGCCGCCCCTCCAGGTTGCCACGCCCCGATTTCATCGGGGCTCGCAACAACGGGGGTGCTGGCCGCGCCCGTTAGCATAACATACTACGAAGAATCTTCATAGCTGCCTTGGGACCTGGCCCTTTCCGGCGATACCAGGGTACCGAAACGTACAAAAAAGACAATACAAGGTCCTTTACCGTGTCATTCTGAGTCCCGATGCAATCGGGACGAAGAATCTCTCGGTATGCAGAGACCCTTCGCTTCGCTCAGGGTGGCAGCGCAGCCTCCTTACAGCCTTCAAGCCTCTCTTGCTGAAGCAGTGAGGCGCTTTGTAAAAGAGACCTGCGTATCGTGCAGCGGCTATTAACGGCTTGAACCGTGTGGTTTGGCTGTGCGCGAGGACAATGCGATGATATAGAATAGTGGCACATTCGTCAGCGACGTAGCAAGCTTGGCGCTTATGAGCTTACGACTCAAAACCCTCATCATCCTGGTCCTGGGCTTCCTCGTGGTGACGGTGGGAGGGTACTTCCTCACCCGGCAATGGGTGCTGCGCGGGTTCGACAAGCACGATGAGCACGAGGCGCGGGCCACCGTGCTCCGCGTGACCAACTTCATCAGCAGCGACCTCGCCACGCTGAGCGCCACGACGAAGGACTGGGCCTCCTGGGACGATACTTACGAATTCCTGAAAGGCGCCCGCCCGGACTACGCCCGCGTCAACCTGGTGGAGTCCACATACCAGAACCTGCGCCTCCACTTCATCGCGATTTTCGATACCGCCGGGAACACCGTCTACGCCCAGTCCTATGACCTGGGTGAAGCACAGTACGTTCCTGTCCCACCGGAACTGCGCAGCCACCTCCAGCCGGAAAGCCTGCTCCTCAGCCATCAAGACACCACGGGCCTCGTCGAGGGCATCCTGCCCTTGTCTGCCGGGCCGTTGCTGGTAGTGTCGCGTCCGGTCCTGACCAGCACGTATGAAGGGCCGGTTGCCGGGACCTTCATCTTTGGCCGCTATCTGGGTGCGGCGGAGGTCCAGCGGGTCTCCGACGCCATGCTTACTCCCCTCCTCATACAACCCCTGTCGTCCCCCGACGTGCCGCCCGACTTTCACAAAGCCGCGTCCACCCTGCGCGCCGGCGCCGACATGAATATCCGGCCGCTCGACGACAAGATGCTGGGCGGCTACACCCTCCTCAGCGACATCTATGGGCAGCCAGCCTATGTTCTCCGGGTGGAGACGTTCCGCCATGCGCGACAGCAGGGCTTGCGCACGGTCAACGTGTTCGGCTTAGGCCGCCTCATAGGCTTGCTCCTCCTGGGCGTCGGCTCCATCGTGTTGCTCGACCGGTTTGTCCTTGCGCGTGTCGCCCGGCTCAGCGCCAGCGTCAGCGCCGTTGGAGCCAGCGGCGATCTTGCTTCCCGGCTGCCGGTGACGGACAAGCGGTGGGACGAGTTATCGCGGCTGCGCGACAGCATCAATGGGATGCTTGAAGCGCTGGAGCGGTCACAGCGCGGCCGCGAGGAGGACTGGGGGCGGTACCGCGCCATTATCGACCAGGCCCGGGAAGGCATTGCCCTTGTAGACCCGAAGACACAGCGAGTCCTGGAGACGAATGCGGCCTTCCAGAAGCTGACCGGCTACAGCGAACAGGAACTGAAAGCTATGCCCGTCTACGACTTTGTCGCAATGGAGCGAGATGTAGTCGATCAGGCGCTACAGCGGGTCTTGTTCCAGGAGACGCAGTCCAGCACCGTCCACCAACGCCAGTACCGCCGGAAGGACGGGTCGACGGTGCTGGTGGAGGGGACCACCAACCTGGTCATGCACGCCGGCGCCGTATCGATATGTGTGGTTGTGAGGGACATCACGGAGCGCAAGCGGGCGGAGGAGGCCCTGCGCCGCCGGGTTGACAGCGAACGGCTCCTCGCGGCGATTTCCGCAAGCTTTGTCAACGCGCCGCCGGAGGGCCTGGACGGCAGGATTCAGGAGGCGCTCCAGGCCTTAGGCTCCTTTGCCGGCACCGACCGCAGCTACGTTTTCCTCTTCTCTGAAGACGGGAAGCGGATGGACAATACCCATGAGTGGTGCGCCGACGGCATTGAGCCGCAGCGGGAGAACCTGCAAGCGCTGCCTGTGGAGACGTTCCCATGGTTTATGGAAAAGCTGCGCCACTCGGAGGCGGTCCTGGTGCCGCGGGTGGCGGAACTGCCAACGGAAGCGAAGCCGGAAAGGGATATTCTGGAAGCGCAAAGCATCAAGTCCGCCGTCATAGTCCCGCTCGTCTTCGGGCGCTCGCTGAGGGGCTTCCTAGGCTTCGATGCGGTGCGCGAGGAGCGGCAGTGGTCCCAGGAGGACGCCACGCTGCTGAAGGTGGCCGGGAATATTGTGGCCAACGCCCTGGAGGCGAAACGCTCCGGCCAGGCCCTGGAGCGGCTGCGGCGGCAGAACGAGCTTATCCTCCGCTCGGCGGGCGAGGGCATCATCGGCGTCGACGCCCACGGCATCGTCGTGTTCGCCAACCCGGCCGCCGCCAGGCTGACAGGCTACGGCGAAGCAGAGCTGGTGGGCAAGGACCTGCACCAGATGGTCCACCATTCGCGGCATGACGGCGCCCCATATCCGAAAGAGGAATGCCCCGTGGGAATAGTCCTCCGGCAGGGCGGAGTCCGCTTTGCGGCGGGCGAGGTCTTCTGGCGGAAGGATGGCGCCAGCTTTCCGGTAGAGTACGCGAGCGCTTCTATGGAAGAAGGCGATGCGCGCGTAGGCGCCGTGGTGGTGTTCAATGAAGAGGCGCGCCTCCAGTTCCTCAACGCCCTCAGCCACGAATTGCGGACGCCTCTCACGCCCATCCGGGCCTCTGCCGGTATGCTGCGGGAGATAGTCGGCAACGGCCCCGACAGCACTGCGGAGCGGCTCCTCCGCAACATCATGGCCGGCGTCGAGACACTGCGGTCTCGCATTGATGACCTGGTGGATGTCGGGGCATTCCAGGCCGGCATGCTCCAGTTGCGTCTGGCCCGGTTTGATACAAAGAGGATATTGGAGCAGACCTGCGATGGCCTGCGGCCGGTGGCGGAGCAGCGGCACCAGAGCATCCTTCTCGAAGCGCCGAGCGAGTTGCCGCGCATCAGGGCGGACAGCAGCCGCGTGCAGCAGGTGCTCACGAACCTGCTGCTGAACGCCCTCAAGTTCAGCAGGGACGGCCAGCAGGTAGCGGTGCGGGCCTCCACCCAGGAAGCAGCGCTGGTGGTGGAGGTGGAGGACCACGGCATCGGGATCAGTTGTGAAGACCAAGGCAAGTTGTTCCAGCCGTATTTCCAGGTCAAAGGGAAGGGCAGCGGCGCCCGGGGACTAGGACTGGGCCTCGTTCTTTCAAGCCAGATTGTCCAGGCTCACGGTGGTAGGATATGGGTGGAGAGCGAGCTGGGGAAGGGGAGCGTGTTCCGCTTTTCGCTGCCAGTAGACGGCCCATCACGACGCAGGAGGAGCCCGGCATGAAGGCGCTCATCATCGAAGACGCCCCAGACGTGGTGGAGACGATCCGCCTCTGTTTCAACATCCGCTGGCCGGACGCGGTCCTCACGGCAAGCGCCACGGGAGCCAAGGCCCTGGAGATGCTCGCCAAGAACCCGCCGGACCTGGTGGTGCTGGACCTGGGGCTGCCGGACATGGACGGGCTGGACCTCTTACGTGAAATAAGGAACGGGTCGGATGTGCCGGTCATTATTGTCACGGCGCGGAATGACGAAACGACCCGGGTGCGCGGCCTGGAGGCGGGCGCGGACGACTACATTGAGAAGCCCTTTCCCCACACGGAGCTGCTGGCCCGGGTGAAGGCGGTCTTGCGGCGGACGCGCCTGCCGGAGCTGTGGGGCGAGACCGCCGTGCGGACAGGCCGCGGCCTGCTCATCGATATGGCCGGCCACCGGCTGCTGGTAAACGGCAAGGAAGTCAACCTCACTCCCACGGAGTGGAGCCTGCTGGCCCAACTGGTGCGCCATCGGGGGAAAGTCGTGGTCCATCAAGCCCTGGCGGACCAGGTATGGGGGACTTCCCACCTTGACACCGGCGTCATCAAGATGACGGTGCGCCGTCTCCGCCTCAAGCTGGGCGACGACCCCAAGCGGCCACGCATCATCCGCTCCCACCGGGGCCTTGGGTACAGTCTTGTCATTTCGTAGGAGGGGCGCAGCGGTCTTCCCCGCCAGTCCACACTCATGATACAAGGGGCGCAGCATGCTGCGCCCCTCCAAAACCCATCCCCACCCATGCCGGCGAATTCTTTCAGCGGTGCAACCCCACACCGATTGGAGGACTTCGGAGAAGAACACAAAAGGTGTGGGTCTGCCGAGGCTCCACTGGGCCTCACACATCGCCGCACGGTGGAAAAAACCAAAATCACTCGTGGGTCTCATCGAATCCTCACCTGACTGGTACTTAATTGTTACCAAGGTAACTATTTTGTTACTGAAAGGTTGGTACGCTAAATAGTTGATAGACAAAATAGTTGTACGTGTGACTACGTACGCATATTGACAAAGTCCACGGAGGAGGCTGACAGGACGCGAGGTCCTTCGTTTCTAACTATCTGGCACAAGTGAAATATGAAGTACACCAAAGGCATAGCCGAACTGGTCTCACACATGCTTGAAGGAGCGTGGAGGCCAGCGCCGGCGCCCCTGTCCCTCAGCGCCGCACACCTCCGGGCGGCGACGCCCGCCATCACAGCCCTTGGCGCGGGCGGCCTGGCGTGGGCTCGCTTGCGGCGATCAGAGTGTGGCGATGGTCAAACAGCCCGTCATCTCCAGCACGCCTACTTCTACAACGTCATAGAGACAGAAATGCGCATGCGAGAGATCGAGGCGGCGGTGGTAGCCCTTCGCGTAGCAGGAGTGGAGCCGGTGTTGTGCAAGGGCTGGGCCGTCGCCCGCCTCTACCCGGAGACCGGGCTTCGTCCCACCGGCGATATCGACCTTGCAGTGCACCCCAGAGAATACCAGACCGCTCTTTCGGCCCTGGGGAGCGTGGGCCAACACCGCGCCCCGCGCCCGCGACAGCCGAGACCGGACGGCGGGGAAGCCCGCTTGCCGGACCGAGGATTTCCCCTCGTTGACCTGCACGAAGGCTTTGACGATCTCAAAGGTTTCGACTTCGACGATATACGAGAGCGGGCCACGGCGGTCCCCATTGGAAGCAGCACTGTCCGGGTCCTCAGCCCGGAGGACCACCTGCGCCTGGTCTGCGTTCACCTGTGGCGGAGCAGCGCACGCTCCCCCGTCTGGCTTTGTGACATCGCCGTCATGGTGGAGTCCTGCTCCGACGGCTTCGACTGGAGTCGCTGTTTATCGGGCGACAAGCACGGGACGCGCCAGGTGCTGTGCGCCATCGCCCTGGCCCACGAGATGGTGGGGGCGCGGGTCGACCGGCTCCCTGCATTCGTCCGGCTGCCTGCCGTGCCCCGCTGGCTGGTTGATAGTGTGCGGAAGGAGTGGGAACGCGGGCGGCGCATCCACTTCCACGACCGCTCCATCCTGACCTACCTGGGCTCACCGCGCCAACTGGTCAAAGCTCTCGGCGAGCGGTGGCCCAACAGCATCGAGACCACCGTGGCCTTTGGAGCGCCGTTCAACGCCGCTCCACGCCTGCCTCTCCAATTCTCGTATTTTCTCTGGCGCGCCGGCGCCTTTGCAGCCCGCACCATGCGGCACGGCTCCGGCCCCGTCGTTGCAAGTCTTTGCCCGGCTTTGCGCGAAAAGAAGCGGTTGTCCTGCCACCCTGAGCCCTTCGGTGAACTCAGGGTAAACTCCGCGAAGGGTCTGGGGAGGCGGGGTTCGTTTGGTGAGCCATCCCACCCCAGAATGACATTTGGGCGCAAAGCCGCCTCGCCACTGGCAGGGCGACTCGTGACGCCAACGCCTAGTAACCCAGGACGCTAAATGGAGGAGCAAAACTACACGGAATCAACGCACTACCTTCTCGGCATTGCGAGATGGTGGTGGCTGGTGGCCATCGCGATAGGCGTGGCCGTCCTTCTCCTTTGGGCGCCTTCCGCCTCCAACGCGGCAACTACCTACACAGCGACTACCCGGGTCATGGTCCTCCAGGTGCAGGGAGCCAGCGTCAGCTTCGATGACCCTTATATCGGCGAACGGCTCGCGCGCCTCTATGAGCGGCTCATCATGGAGGACGAAATTCAGTCCGAAGTCGCCCGGGAATTGAACTTGGACCAGCACCCTGGCGCCGTTGTACGGGCCAGGGCCGTCGCCAAAGAGCCTCTGCTTGACGTCATTGCTACGCACCCTGACCCCGTCCTTGCCGCGGCCATTGCGAATACCACCTTAAGGGTGTTTATCGATCACTTCCGGTCGCAACGGCTGAACGAGGTCGCGCGATTGCAGGCGATGGCCAACTCCCTTGGCATCGACGACCGGGGCCTCTTCCTCTCGCAGGAACTCGCCGCGACGGGCAGCTTTGTTGTCGCCAAGTCGGCTGTCCCGCCCACCGTCCCTGACCCCGTCGCCCGACGGGGGATCAAGGGCCTGGTGCTCAGCGCGTTGCTGGGTCTCGTTGTCGGCGGCGCACTGGGCTTCGGTCTGGAATTCCTGCTGGACAGGGTCCGTTCCCCCGAGCGGCTCAGGCTCGTATCCGGTCGAAAGCCGCTGGGAGTCGTGCCGGCCTGGTCTGCTTCCAAACGTCTCCGCTATGTGCCCATCATCCTACGGCGCCCGCACACCAAGAATGCGGAGGCATACCGGCGGACCGCCTTCGTTCTGCATAGCAAACTGTCCCAGAGTGGGGCTGGAGGCCGGAGCCTCATGGTCACGAGCGCCAGCGGCTCCGAGGGTAAGAGCACCACAGCGGTCAACTTGTCCATCGCGCTTGCCCAGACCGGCAGCAAGGTGCTCCTGATAGACGGCGACATGTGGCGCCCGGCCTTGCATCGCTGGTTTGCGCTCGACCGGTCTCCCGGTCTCTCCGATCTCATTATCGAGGGCGAAGAGCGGCTCGCCGGCGTCATACAGCCGACCAACATCGAGAACCTGCGGGTGATCCCCGGCGGCACCACATCAGCCGATCACTCCTCTTTGCTCTCCAGGGACCGCGTGCGCCAGGTCGTAGCCAGGCTGCAGAAAGAAGCCGACATTTGCATCTTCGACACGCCGCCGGTCCTGGGCACCTCCTTCCCGTCCCTGCTGGCGCCGTTCGTGGACCACACCATTCTGGTCGCCCACGCTCAGATCACCACCGGCCACAGCCTGCGCGCCGCCCTGGAGATGATAGAGGCGAGCGAAGGCCCGAGGACGTCCAACAATATCGAGGTGGTGCTCAACAGCTTCAAGTACTCCAAGCCCGAATACTACGTTTACTACTGGCGACAGGCCTCCGGCTACAAGCGCTACTACGGCGTCTACTCTGAGGAAGCTGTAAAGAAGGCTTCGCAGTCGGCGAAGCGCTAGTGCGGTGTCCCCGAAGTTCGCCTACAATGTCATTGTGAGTAGAGGCGCACGGCCGTGCGCCTCTACTGGAGAAATTCACGATAGGCGACCAGGAGACGTGGCAATGACACCCCTTACCCTCAAACATCGCTCCTCCTGAATGGACAAGGTCGACCGCCTGGGCTGGGCGGCGGGCTTCTCCTTTAGGTCCCACGGCCTTCATCTCGGCGTGCGGGCCAATGACCCGTCCACGCTTGACGACATCAAGCAGCGTCTCCCCCCTGGCTGGAAGCCTCAGGAAGCGGCGAACGGCGCTCCCGTCGCGGTCGACGCGCTCTTCTCCCTCCTCATAGGCCGCTCGGAGCCGGACAGCCACGTGCGCCGCTACAGCCTCGTCTACGGCGATGCGGCCCGCCTGGCGAGGACGCTAGACCCCAAAGAGGCCCTGGACACACTGGAGATGGCGGTGCACCAGTACGTGTCGCTGGCGGCCCGGGGCAGGGTCTTCGTGCACGCGGGCGTCGTCGGCTGGGACGGGAAGGCCATCGTCATTCCTGGGTCATCCTTCAACGGAAAGTCGACTTTAGTCGCGGCGCTGGTGCGGGCCGGGGCCACCTACTATTCGGATGAATACGCCGTGTTCGATTCACTGGGGCGAGTACACCCCTTCCCCAGGGCCTTGGCACTGCGGAAGGAGAACGACGCCAGGCAGACCCGCTACGCAGCGGAAGCCCTTGGCGGGCGGACGGGGACGACGCCGCTGCCAGTCGGCACGGTCCTGGTGACTCAATACAAGCAGGGGAGCCGCTGGCGACCTCGACGCCTCTCCCAGGGGCAGGCCGCGCTGGGGCTTATGGCCCACGCCCCGGCGGCGCGGCATAAGCCCCGCTACGTGTTGTCCACGCTGAGCCGAGCAGTGCTGGGCGCTTCAGCATTCAAAGGCGCGAGAGGCGAGGCCGAGGAGATGGTGGAATTCCTTCTTGACCGCCGCAGTGAGGCCGCATAGTGGCCGCAATGTTTTGTACACTGTAGAGGGACGCTGCGAGATGACCACCCTTCCGCAAAAGAGAACAGACGGGGTCCTCGAGGTCAAGGCGGGCGAGGAGACCCTGCTCTACGACCGGGCCAGGAACAAGGCCCACTGCCTGAACCGGAGCGCAGCCCTGGTCTGGGAGCGCTGCGACGGCAAGAGCACGGTGCAGGACACCGTCGCCGCCCTTCAGCGAGAGCTTGACGCCTCCGCCAATGAAGAGGTCGTCCATTACGCGCTGCACCAGTTCGAGAAAGCGCGGCTGCTCAGCGGGCCGCTGCCGCCGGCGGCGCCGGAAGGCCTGACCCGCCGAAAGTTCTTGCGGCGCGCCGCCCTGCTGACGCTGGGGGCCATCCTGGCGCCGACCGTCAGCTCTCTCCTGGTCCCAACGCCAGCGGCTGCCCAGACCGTGACCTGCGTGGCCTCCTGCACTGGCCAGCCGAACTGCCTCCAGTGCCCCACCCCCCAATGCAACAAGGTGTGCTGGAACCAGAGCTGCGTAGCGAAAGCCCTAGCTGGGTGTTAGGAAGGCTGCGCGCTGGGCAAGGCGGCGCGGGCACGTTTGAAACGTGCCCCTACGCGAAGGGGCACCAGTGGTGAGACGACACAAGAACGAGCCCACGGATTGCGCGCCACGTCACGCATCATTACAGTAGGGGCAGGTCTGAGACC
>JACPQI010000125.1 GCA_016190545.1 Chloroflexota bacterium | reverse complement strand
GGTCGGACACGATGTCGCCGTAGAGGTTGGGCAGCGCCAGCACGTCGTACTCCTCGGGGCGTGCGACGAGCTGCATGCAGATGTTGTCTACAATGCGGTCCTCGAACTGGATATCGGGGTAGTCCTTGGCCACTTCGCGCGCCACCGCCAGGAACAGCCCGTCCGAGAACTTCTGAATGTTGGCCTTGTGGACGGCGGTCACCTTCTTGCGCTTGTACTTGCGCGCATACTCGAAGGCGTACTTCACGATGCGCCGCGTCCCGTATTCCGAGATAGGCTTGATGCTGATGCCGGAGTCCTCCCGGATTTTGTTGCCCGAAAGGCTCTGGATAGTCTCGATGAGCTTCTTGGTCTCCGGCTTTCCCCGCTCGAACTCGATGCCGGCGTAGAGGTCCTCATGGTTCTCGCGGCAGATGACGATGTCGATGTTGTCGTAGCGGGAGCGGACGCCTTTGTAGGTCTTGGCGGGGCGCAGGCAGCAGTAGAGGTCCAGGGCCTTGCGGATGGCGACGTTCACGCTGCGAAAGCCGGTGCCGATGGGTGTGGTGATGGGACCCTTAAGGGCGAGCTTGTTCTTGCGGATGGAGGCCAGGGTCTCTTCCGGCAGGGGAGTGCCGTACTTGGCCATCACGTCCACGCCGGCGTGCTTGACCTCCCAGTTGAACTCGACGCCGGTGCCTTCCAGGACGCGGCGGGTAGCCTCCGTCAATTCCGGGCCTGTGCCGTCGCCGGGGACTAAGGTCACGCGGTAGGGTTGTGTGAAGGCCATGTCGTATTCTCCTTCGCTATCAATAGGATCGCTTCGGTCCCGTCAGCCTTAGCCGATGACGGCCAGCACCTGCTCCTTCGCCACCTTGGTGCCTTGGGCTACGGCAAGTTTCTTGACAGAGCCGTCCACCGGCGAGGGCAGAGCGTTCTCCATCTTCATGGCCTCCAGGATCACCACCACATCGCCCGTTTTGACGGCCTGGCCTTCTTGGACCATGTACCGGATAACGATGCCTGGCATGGGCGCTTTGATGGCAGTCTCGCCAGACGCCAGTTTAGGGGCTTCCGGCTTGGCCGGGGCAGCCGGCGCAGCGGCCGGAGGCGCGGCGGGCCGTGGCGGTGGCGCCGCTGGGTGGGAGGGTGGGGGAGCGGCGGCAGCCGGCGCAGGGTGGCCGGTCGAAGGGGCGGCGCCGCCTTCCGGTTCTACTTCCACGCGGAAGTGTTCGTTACCGATGTACACGTTGAAAGCTCGTCCGCGCCCGCTTCGAGCTGGTGGCGGGTTCTGCGGAGGTTGTGGATTTCCGTCTTTCGTCACCACCGCGTCTCCTTTCTTGATCTTCGCAATGAGTTCGTCTTCCCGCTTGATATCGTCAAGGGTCTTGGGTTTTGCATCGTCCGGCACCGGCTCCAAGTTATACTTCCAGCGCAGGAACCGGGTACCGGTGGTGGGGTAGAGCGCGTAGATAAGGACATCGCCCATGTCCTTGGCGAGGCCTTTCGTACCATCCTTGGCCTTTTCCATCTCCGGCTCCAGCACGTCGGCGGGACGGCAGGTGATAGGCGTCTCACCGCGCGGGTATCCCTTGAGCGCCAGCTTCACAAAGTCCGGGTCCATAGGCACGGGTGGGTGCCCGTAGAGGCCGTAAGCGTAGTCCTTCACCTGGGCCGTCACCATCTTGTAACGGCCAAACAGCACGTTGTTCACGGTCTGCACACCCACGATCTGGCTCGTCGGCGTCACCAGAGGCGGCATGCCCATGTCCTTGCGTGTCCGGGGCAACTCCTCCAGTACCTCGGGCAGCCGGTCAATGGCGTCCGCCTCCCTGAGTTGGGCCACCAGGTTACTGATCATGCCGCCCGGCACCTGGTGTTCCAAGACGCTGGTGTCGATGGAGCCGAAGCGCGTTGTATTCAGGAAGTCGCGGTACTTGGGCAGGACCTTCTCGAGATACTCGCCGATGGCGAGCACCTTTTTGAGATTGAGGCCGGTGTCGCGTACGGAGCCCTGCAGCGTCACGATGATGGGCTCCACGGCTGGCTGGGCCGCCCGCAAGGCCAGGGGCGCCAGCGCGCAGTCCACAACGTCGATGCCGGCTTCCGCCACTTTCAGCACCGCCATGGAGGCCATGCCGCTGGTGTAGTGGGTATGAAGCTGGACGGGAATCTTGAGTTTGGCCTTGAGCTCCTTCACCGCCTCGTAGGCGTCCAGAGGTGAGATCATGCCTGCCATATCCTTGAGGCACAGGCTGTCTGCGCCCATGTCCTCCAGGAGTTTGGCCTTCTTCACGTAGTAGTCCAAGTTGAACACGGGGCCGCCCATGCGAGGCTCAGTAAGGGAGAAGCACACCGTGGCCTGGATGTGCTTGCCGGTCTCTTTGATGGCCTTGTAGGCCGCCTCGTGGTTACGCTCGTCGTTGACGGCGTCGAACACGCGGAAGATGTCGATGCCGCACTCCGCCGTGTGGTGGACAAAGGCGCGCACGACGTCGTCGGGGTAGTTTCGGTAGCCCACCAGGTTCTGGCCGCGCAGGAGCATTTGCAGCGGCGTCTTCTTCGCCCGCTTCTTGATCTCCTTCAGGCGCACCCAGGGATCGTCGGCAAGGAAGCGGGTAGTGACATCAAAGGTAGCGCCGCCCCATACTTCCAGGGAATGGAAACCGACCTCGTCCAAGGCTTCGACGATGGGCAGCATGTCCTCTGTGCGAAGCCGCGTGGCGATGGTGCATTGGTGCCCGTCACGAAGAGTGGTATCCGTGATTTTCAGTGGAGTGGCGGTTGGGGTCTCAGGCTTTGCGCTTGCGGCAGCCTGCCTTGTCTTGGCCGTTGCCATGGTGTATCTCCCTCTCTTCAATGCCTGAAGGCTTCCGGCCTATTTCCTCGGGCGAGCAAGCCAGAGTTGCCGGCCCTGCATGATGTCCAGACGGCCTACGACAGGCCACATCTCCGGCAGGGCCGCAACAGCGGCGGGACGCACCGTGACGGGTGGCAGGGCCTCGTGCGGGGCTTCCAGCTCTAAATAGGCTTGGACTGCGGCTACCGCCGCAGCGATCTTGCGGGCCTTGGCGCTTGGAATCGTTGTCATGAGCTATAGTGGTATATTGCCGTGCTTCTTGGCGGGCAGGGTATCCCGCTTGCTTGCCAGGGCCTCCAGCGCCTGTACCAGCTTGTATCTGGTCTCCGCTGGGTCTATGACTTCGTCGACGTAGCCGCGCGCCGCGGCCACATACGGGTTGCTGAACCGCTCTTCGTACTCGGCGATGAGCTTCTTCCGGGTCTCGTCCGGGTTTTTGGAGTTCTTGATAGCGTCCCGGGAGATAATGTTGACGGCGCCGCTCGCTCCCATAACGGCGATTTCCGAGGTGGGCCACGCGTAGTTGATGTCCGAGCGCAGGAAGCGGCTGCTCATGACGATGTAGGCGCCGCCGTAGGCCTTGCGGAGGATCACGCTGATCTTGGGAACCGTGGCCTCGGCATAGGCATAGAGCATCTTGGCGCCGTGCTTGATGATGCCCCGGAACTCTTGGTCCGTGCCGGGCATGTAGCCGGGTACGTCCACGAAGGTGATGATGGGAATGTTGAAGGCGTCACAGAATCGGATGAAGCGGGCCGACTTCATGGATGCCTCGATGTCCAGAGCGCCCGCCAGGGACATAGGCTGATTGGCCACAATCCCCACCGTGCGCCCGTTGAGCCGTCCATAGCCCACCACGATGTTCGGCGCGTAGAGGGCATGCACCTCTATGAAGTCGCCGTTGTCCAGGCACCCTGTGATGATCTCCTTCATGTCATAGGGCTTGTTGGGGTCGTCCGGCACCACTTGGGCCAGCGACTCCAGTACTGGGTGGATGGGGCTTTGGAACGGGGCTGGGACCGGGTCCTCCATATTGTTCTGGGGCAGGAAGCTGAGGAGCCGCCGCACCTGAGCCAGGCACTCCTCTTCCGTATCGATGGCGAAGTGGGCTACTCCGCTCTTGGTGGCGTGGCTGAGGGCGCCGCCCAGGTCCTCATGGCTGACATCCTCGCCGGTTACCGCCTTGATGACGTCCGGGCCGGTGATGTACATCTGACCGATGCCTCGCACCATAAAGATGAAGTCGGTGATGGCGGGAGAATAGACGGCGCCACCGGCAGCCGGCCCCAGAATGACCGATATCTGAGGTATGACCCCTGAAGCCAGAGTGTTGCGGAGAAAGATGCTGCCGTAGGC
>JACPQI010000124.1 GCA_016190545.1 Chloroflexota bacterium | reverse complement strand
TCAAGAGTCAGTCCCAGGTAGAAGGCGAGAAGCTCCGCGTCGGCGAAGCGGTCACCGAGGCCTCCGCAGTCGTGGCGCCATCCGCTGAGGCTGCAACCCCCGCGCCAGACGCCGCACCGGCCGCGGAGGTTGCGGTGCCTGAGCCGGTACCCGTAGCTCCGGCTGCCCAGGCGACGGAACTGGCCAAGCCGTCGGAAGAGACCCCGGCCGCCGAGCCTGCCCCAGCGGGCAAGAGTCTGGAAGAGGCCCTGGCCCAGGAAGAGCTGTGGAAAGTTGCGCGGGCCGCTCCCGGCCCCAAGGTCCGGTTCGCGGAGGATATCATGGCCGGTCGCGCGCCGCGCAAAGATGAGGCTGATGAAGGAAAAGAGGCCAAACCGAAGAAGAGCGGCCCCAAGCGTCTCCACTTCGAGGAGGAGGACGAGGAGTTGGAGACTTTCGATAAGTAGGGCGTGCCATGTCCAACACACCTCAAGGCCGGCCCCTTCCCCAGCGCACCTGCGTCGGGTGCGGTAAGGTGACGGACAAGAGGGCGCTTCTCAGGGTAGTCCGAGTGCCGAGCGGAGAGATCAGGCTGGACGCCACCGGCAAAGCGCCCGGACGGGGCGCCTATATATGCAGCGACATCAGATGTTGGGAGTCAGCCCTCAAGCGTAAGCGGCTGGCCCGTGTCCTCAAGGTCAGCCTCACCACCCTGGACGAGGCCAGAGTCCTCCAAGAGGCCCGAGCCGCCCTGGCGACCCAGCAGAGCGGAAAGCAGGAGCAGCATGCCAAGTAAGCCTCCACAGACGAGAAAGCCGCCCGCCAGGCGGTCCAGGCCGCCTTTCAGAGGCGGACCGGCCAGACGCGGCGCCTCGGCGAACCGGCGGGCGGCGCCACCGCCTAGCTCCACGCCGCAGGCCGCTGCGGCGGCAGCTCCCGCCCAGCCCGCGGCGCCTGCCGCCCCCAAAGCTCTGGGCCTGCCTCGTTCGCTCACCGTGAAGAACCTGGCGGACAAGATGGACATCTCCGGCGTAGAGGTCATCAAGCGCCTCATACGCAACGGCGTCATGGCCACCATCAACCAGCGCATCGATTTCGATACCGCGGCCATCGTCGCTTCCGATTTCGGCTTCGAGGCGAAAGAGGCCCCTCAAACAGAAAAAGAGACCGCCGTCTCTATTCTGGAGACGGGGCGGGTGACGGAGGACGACCCTTCCAAACTAGAGCCCCGTCCGCCTGTCGTCACCATCCTGGGCCACGTGGACCACGGCAAGACCACCCTGCTGGACGCCATCCGGCAGACGAAGGTGGCCGCCTCCGAAGTGGGCGGCATCACCCAGCACATCGGCGCCTACCAGGTGGAGATCAAGGACCACAAAATCA
This sequence comes from Chloroflexota bacterium, assembly GCA_016190545.1. Next base: position 1,680 of record JACPQI010000124.1, on the reverse strand, counting down.
CCTTCCTTGACACCCCCGGCCATGAGGCCTTCACCGCCATGCGCGCCCGCGGCGCCAAGGCCACCGACATCGCTGTGCTGGTGGTGGCGGCGGACGACGGCGTCATGCCCCAGACCATCGAGGCCATCGACCACGCCAAGGCGGCGGGCGTCCCCATCGTCATCGCCGTCAACAAAATCGACAAGGCGGACGCCAATCCGGACCGCATCAAGCAGCAGCTTACGGAGCACGGCGTGGTGGTGGAAGAGTACGGCGGCGATGTGCCCGCCGTCCCCGTCTCCGCCAAACAGCGCAAGGGCATCGACGACCTGCTGGAGATGATCCTACTCGTTTCCGAAATCCAGCAGTTCAAAGCCAACCCGCACCGTCCGGCGGCCGGTGTCGTCATCGAGGCCAAGCTGGACAAGAGCAAAGGCCCGCTGGCCACGGTGCTGGTCCAGACCGGCACGTTGACGGTGGCCGACTCCATCATCGTAGGCGACACCTGGGGCAAGATAAAAGCCATGTTGACGGAGACCGGCAAGCGGCTGAAGGAGGCTGGGCCGGCCACGCCGGTGGAGGTGTTGGGCCTCAACGCGGTCCCGCCCGCAGGCACCACCTTTGTAGCGGTCAAGGACGAAAAGACCGCCCGCGCCTACGTGGAGCACAAGCGACGCGAGACTGAGCAGGCCGCCGCCGTAGCCGCCAAGCCGGTCACCCTAGAGGACGTCTTCGCCCAGATCAAAGAGGGGCAGGTCAAGTCTCTCAATCTCATCCTCAAGACGGACGTGCAGGGCAGCATTCAGCCCATCAAGGAGTCACTGGAGCGGCTCAGCACAGACAAGGCCGTAGTCAAGCTCCTCCATACCGGCTCCGGCGCCATCAACGAGTCGGACGTGCTGCTGGCCCTGGCGTCCAAGGCCATCATCATCGGCCTCACCACCCGGGTGGTGCCGGGCGCCCAGCGCGTGGCCGAGACGGAGCGCGTGGACATCCGCCGCTATGACATCATCTACGAACTGGTGGAGGACGTGCGGAAGGCCCTGGAAGGCCTGCTGGAGCCGGTCCAGGTGGAGGTAGTGGTGGGACAAGCCGAGGTCCGGGCTGTCTTCCCCGTCGGCAAGAAGGGGAAAGCGGCCGGCGTCTTCGTCCGGGAGGGCCGCATGGTGCGCGGCCACCGCGTGAAGGTGGTGCGTGGCGGCCAGCAGGTAGCGGATGGCTCCATCTCCAGCCTCAAGCACTTCAAGGAAGATGTGCGCGAGCTGGCTGCCGGCAACGAGGGCGGCGTGGGCATGGACAATTTCAACGATTTCGCGGCCGGCGACGTGCTGCAATGCTATCGCCGGGAGAAGAGCACGGGCGGCGGCTCCTAGCCCGTCTCGGTCCACCCCGCCTCCAGGAGGCAAGTCATGTCCAGGCGCATCGAGCGGCTCAATGCCCTCTTTCGGCAAGAGCTCAGCAACCTTCTCCAGCAAGAGGTATGGGACCCCCGCTACCAGGGTCTCACCACCATCACCAGGGTAGAGATTTCCTCTGACCTGCGCCACGCCAAAATCTTTGTAAGCGTGATGGCGGAGGAGTCCGCCAAGAAGAGCACCCTGACGGCCCTCAAGTCCGCCACCCGCTTCTTGCGCCGCCGCCTCAGCGAGCGCGTGGTGCTGCGCACCATGCCTGAACTCCAGTTCATCGAGGACGATTCCC
>JACPQI010000137.1 GCA_016190545.1 Chloroflexota bacterium | reverse complement strand
GTCTCCGGGCAAGACGGCGGCGGACATCGGCAAGTTCTTCTCCGGACAGCCTTCCGGCCCCCCGCCCTTCGCCTTGGCCGGCGGGACCAACGCCTTCTCCCGCGGGCTGGCGGGCAACACAAGCGTGGACTTCGCGCCGGGAACCTACGCCGCGGTGTGCCTCGTACCGGACAATAAGGGCACACCCCACCTGGCGCTGGGCATGCTCAAGGAGTTCACCGTCCAGTAGCCGCGCACACGGGCGCCGCGTTGACCAGAACAGGGCGGCCCCCGCAAGGGGCCGCCCTGTCGCGTCTCTCCCCAGAGATGGGACCTCGCCGAACGCGTGTTGGCGCATGCGTGGTTGACAAGCGCGGACGCGCCCCGCTTTCCGAAGGTCGCGCGCGCCTAAATTACATCGTTCCTGCGTCAAATCATTGCATTTCTTCCAAAATCCCTCTTTGACCTGGTTTTACTTTTTGTCGGCGCGGGTGTATACTACGCGCGCATAGCGGGAGCGGAGTAGTTAGCACTAGTCCGCGAAAGGAGAGATATGACCACGGCAACGGAAACGCGCATGAGAATCCGTCTTCTTCCCCTGGCGGGGAACCAGGCCCTTCTGGTTGCACGGTGCACCCAGTGTGAGCGGGGCCTCATCGTCGGTCCTATCGGCAGTCAGCACATCGGCATCGTGAGCGCAGGCTGCATTGACTGCGACAACACGATGGCCTTCTATGTCCACAGCGGGGAGCGCAAAGCCTGGCTGATGGTGCCCGTGGACATGGACCAGGGCAAGGTGGCCAGGAAGTAGCTCCAGCCCTTCGCTCCCGTATCCCCTGAGGGGTCTGCCGGGACCTTTACACAGCGCAGGGCCGGGCGGTATGTCCGTTGTCCGCCCGCTCTCCTCCGGGTAGTCTGTGCGTCTGTCCCGGTCGCCTGGCCCGCTTCGTCGGACCGACCGCGCCGTCGTCCCGGTATGACCGCCACGCGGCGTTGGACAGCGCAGGCGTGGCGCTGGGTCGCGGCGCCGAGGCGTGAGGTGAAAGAAAAGACCGACGAGATGGGCTGTCGGACCTAGCTGGACTTGGTGGCTGCCCCATGCGCGCGCGCCTGCGCGGGCATCCGGCGGCCCACGGCGGCGGCAATGCCGCTCACCAGCGCCATCATCCTGGCGAAGTTCTCGAAGGTGAGGGACTGCGCGCCGTCGGACTTGGCGGTGTCCGGCGTGGGATGCACTTCAATCATCAGCCCGTGCGCGCCCGCGGCCACCGAGGCCAGGGCCATCGGCTGGACCAGGTGCCACTTGCCGGTGCCGTGGCTGGGGTCGGCGATGACGGGCAGATGGCTCATGCGCCTGATGACCGGGATGGCGGTCACGTCGAACGTGTTGCGCGTATAGGTCTCAAACGTGCGGATGCCGCGCTCGCAGAGGATGACCTGGCTGTTGCCGCCGTTAAGGACATACTCCGCCGCCAGCAGCCATTCCTCGTAGGTGGCGGACATGCCGCGCTTGAGCATCACGGGCTTCCTGATCTTGCCCACCTCATCCAGCAGGTTGAAGTTCTGCATGTTGCGCGCGCCAATCTGCAGGATGTCCGCGTATTCGGCGACGACCGGCACGTCCACCTGGGTCATCACCTCGGTGATGACCGGCAGGCCGGTTTCCGCGCGCGCCTTTGCCAGCAGCTTCAGCCCTTCCACTCCCATGCCACGGAAGCTGTACGGCGACGTCCGCGGCTTGTACGCGCCGCCCCGCAGGATGTTCGCGCCTGCGCTCTTCACCGCGAATGCCGTGTCCAGCACCTGTTTTTCCGACTCTATCGAGCAGGGGCCCGCCATGACCGCCAGGGTGTTGCCCCCAATGCTCACACCGCCTACCTGAATGACCGTGTCCTCGGGCTTGAACTCCCGGCTGGCGAGCTTGTAGGCCCGGCTGATGGGGATGACCTCCACGACGCCGGGCAGCGTTTCCAGCTCGTCCCGCAGCTCCGGATAGGTCTTGCCCACCACGCCAATGATGGTCCGCTCCTCGCCCTTGGATATCTGGGTCTTGAACCCCAGGTCCTGGATGTGTTTCTCCACCGATGC
>JACPQI010000132.1 GCA_016190545.1 Chloroflexota bacterium | reverse complement strand
GCCCCGATCCTCACTCCGCATGGGCTGACCTGGTAGATGAGCTGGGCCTGCGCGACTACTTGGCCCAGCGGTTCGCCATCGCGGGCACGGCCCAGGACTGGGCGCAACGGCTGCGTGAGCTGTCCCGGTACGGTGTGCGTAAGGTAGTGATGGCCGGCGCCGTTCCCGATATCGGGGCCTTCGTTACGCGGTTGGGCCGAGAGGTCATAAGCGCCCACAGGAGCTAGGCCTCAGTCACGGTAGTTTGTTGCAGATGAAGGGCTTTGTTCAACTGTCCGCTGACTGGGGAAGCGCCGTACCTCAACGTCATTGCGAGCGAGTCTACGAGCGAAGCAATCTGGTGGGGTTATGGGGCCTGCTACAGCCCCGCTTTCCTTCGCATAGGCTGGCCCCCCCGCCAGGTTGCCACGCTCGCCTGTGGCAGACTCGCAACGACGAGAGACAACGCCTTGTGCCCTCAGTGAGCTAACTTTACGAAGTTCTAGTGGTAGTGGAAGCCCTTGGGCTTGACCACCGGAAGCAGCTTGTTCTTGTCCTGCAATTCCTTTGGCAGAAAGGTACCCCAACCCTCAAACATGTGCTTCATGGCGAGAGACGTGTAGAGGAAAGCCTGCTTCATGCGTCGCTGGAGTTCGTACCAAAAAACAGTCCACACTGCCGCGTATCTGGAGTCATACCAGTCAGTAGGATGGGCGATGCTCGTCGCGTCGTAGAAAAAATGGATCACGCTTTCTGACCAGGGCCAGGCGCTCCTCCGCCATCCGGTCCGCGGCGACGGCGGTGGGAATGCACCGCGCTTTGGACAGGGCGATAAGTTTCTCCAGGGTGTCGCGGATACGCAGTACCCGGGCCGTCGCCGCCTGCTCGTTGTAACCCGTAAGCTCAAAGGAGAGGTTGATGAGACCGCCCGCGTTCACAACGTAGTCTGGCGCGTAGAGGATGCTGCGCTGGTCGAGGCGTTCGCCGTCAGCGGGCTCCAGGAGTTGGTTGTTGGCGCCGCCGCAGACGATGGCGCAGCGCAGGGCTGGGATGGTGTGGCTGTTCAGCACCCCACCCAGGGCGCATGGCGCGAGCACGTCACACTCAGTCGAGAGGGCGTTCTGAGGGTCAACGAGCGCGGCGCCGAACTCCGACTCGGCTCGTGCGCGTGCCGCCGGGTCCACCTCGGCTACCAGGAGGGCGGCGTCGGCCTCCTTCAGGTGTTTCGCCAGGTTGGAGGCCACCTTGCCGAACCCCTGGACAAGAACCCGCTTGCCCGCAAGGGACTCCGCCCCCCACACCTCTTTCGCGCAGGCCTGCATGGCGACGAAAACCCCCAGCCCCGTAGCGGGGGCGGAGTCGCCGCTGCCGCCCAAGTGAAGGGGTTTGCCGGTGAGCCATCGGGTCTCCATCGCCACGTACTCGAGGTCGGCGGGCGTGGTGCCCAGGTCTTCCGCGGTGATGTAGCGTCCGTTGAGCGATTCGACATAACGCCCAAAAGAGCGAAAGAGGGCCTCGCTCTTGTCTGTGTGCGGGTCGCCGATGATGACAGCTTTCCCGCCACCCAGGTCTAGGCTGGCTGCCGCTGCCTTGTAGGTCATCGCCTTCGCCAGGCGGAGGGCATCGGTAAGAGCGGCTTCCTCCGTGGCATAGGGCCACATGCGCGTGCCGCCGAGGGCAGGGCCCAGGGCGGTGCTGTGGATGCAGATAAGCGCCTTGAGCCCTGCGGAGCGGTCGGTGCAGAGCACCAACTGCTCGTAGTCAGATGCCAACAGTTGGGGCAGGATATCCATGATTATCTTCGCATTGTACCTGGTGACTATTGCCACCGCCAAGCGCTGGCTGTATGGTGTGGAAGGCGCTACAATGAGCAAAACGCTCGTGCCCTTGGCGCAGGATACCAATGACGAGCAACGCCATAGGGAGTGAGGAAGCGAGGCAGGGGCAGCAGTCGCACGTGCCCCTGGCCCTTTATATCCACGTACCGTTCTGCGCCACGCGTTGCAGCTACTGCGACTTCAATACCTACACCGGCCTGGGGTCACTGATGCCTGGGTATGTAGATGCCCTCTGCACGGAGGTCCAGGGCTGGGGAACCGCGCTTGGGCGAGCGGAGGTCAGTACCATCTTCTTCGGCGGCGGGACGCCCTCCCAACTCACCGTGGAGCAGGTCGGGCGCATCCTGGACGCCTGTCGCGCCTCATTTTGCGTGCAGGGGAGAGTCGAGGTCACGCTGGAGGCGAATCCAGACGATGTGACGCCTAGCTACGCGGCGGGATTGCTCGACGTAGGCGTGAACCGCCTCAGTATGGGCGTCCAGAGCTTCAACGATGCGCTGCTTCGCCTTGTCGGCAGGCGCCACACGGCACACGAGGCCAAGACCGCCTATAAGGCCGCCCGGCGCGCCGGCTTCGCCTCCATTAACCTCGATTTCATCTATGCCTTGCCCGGCCAGCCTATGGACGACTGGCGCAGCACCATCGAGCAGGCCGTCGACCTGTCGCCTGAACACCTTTCGCTGTACGCCCTCACCTTGGAGGAGGAGACACCGTTGTGGCGGGCCGCACTTCGCGGCAGAATCAGGGAATCGGACCCGGACCTGGCCGCCGACATGTACGAACTGGCCCAGGACATGATGGGAGAGGCCGGGTACAGGCACTACGAGGTGTCCAACTGGTCGCGGCCCGGCCACGAGTGCCGCCACAATCTTGTGTACTGGCGCAACGGGCCTTACCTGGGCTTTGGGCCTGGCGCCCACGGCTGCTACGGTGGCTTCCGCTATTCCATTACACGGTCGCCGAAGGAGTATGTCCGCTGGCTCGCGGGGCGTGGCGCGGCATCCCCGGCGCCTGTCGCTGGTTTCGATGAAGCCGCCATGCGCGTCCTCTCGCCCATCGACGAGTGTCGCCCTTTGTCCTTCGCCGACGAGGCGAGCGAGACCATCATCCTAGGGCTGCGACTGGCTCAAGAGGGAGTGGTGGTCAGAGCGTTGGAGCAGCGGTTTGGGTCGGAGGCAATGCTGCCCTTTGAGCGGGCGCTGTCTGAACTGACGGCGCTCGGTCTTGTGGAGCGAACGCCCGAGCGCCTACGGCTGACAAGGCGGGGCCTGCTCCTCAGCAACGAGGTGTTCTGGCGGCTGTTGCCGTCGGAGACGGCGGTGGCGCGTTAATGGATCTCGCCTGAAAGCAAGGAGAGCAAGGTGAACCTGAGGAAGTTCCAGAACCTCTTCTTCGCCGTCGTCGTGATGGCGGTCGTCGTCCTGCTCTTCCTGCGTTTCTCTGAGCTTTCTCGCATCGCCAAGCTGTTCACAACAACCCACCCGGGATGGTTCGTGGCCGCCGTCGCCGCGCAGGTCGGCACCTACGCCGCCGATACGAAAGCCTTCGCCGACATGCTGCGCACCGTCGGGTTCCGCATGGGCTGGTGGGAGTTGCTTCGCGCTTCTGTAGTCATGGAGTTCCTCAATGACGTGGCACCCTCCTTCGGCATGTCGAGCAACCTGTATTTCGTCGCTCTGATGCGTGGGAAGGGCCTTCCGTTCGGCATGAGCGCGGTGGCCCTCATGGTTCAGACGCTCACCTCCTTTGTGACGTATGCGGCTGTGTTGCTGGCCGCCGCCATCTACCTCATCGTAACAAAGGAAGTGGGCAACCTGGTCAGCGCCGTCACCATCACCTTCGTCGTCTTAGGCAGCCTGTTCTGGGCGGTCATCCTGTTCATCTTCGCCAAGGAGCGCTGGACCATTGCGGTGAGCGGCTTCGTCAGCCGGGTGGGAAGGCGCCTTTTCAGGCGGTGGTACCCGGAGAACGCATTGGCCAAGTTCGTGGACGAGGTGCTGGAGGGCCGCCGCGACGCCATACGCAACTGGCCCCGCTTTTTCACCCTCACCGTGTACAAAGGGTCCCGTTTCTTCTTCGATGCCCTTACCGCCTACTTCCTCTTCCGCGCCTTCGACCATCCTGTCTCCTTCGGCGTCGTTGTGGTCAGCTACGCCGTGGCTATGCTGTTATCCACCTTCTCGTTCCTGCCCGGCGGCCTCGGCTCCTTTGAAGCAACCATGGTTTTGGTCTTCAAATCGTATAACGTTCCCCTGGAAACAGCCGGTGTCGTCACCCTGCTCTTCCGCGGCCTTACATTCTGGATCCCTATCCCCTTCGGCCTGTGGTTCTTCCGCGAATTCGGACGCCGGGACCAGGCTTTGCCGGACGCCGAGAAGATGAAGCAGCCGCTCAGCGGCTAGCCTCAGTGTAGAATGAGGCTATGTACGTTATCGGCACTGCGGGACACGTCGACCACGGCAAGTCCACCCTGGTCAAAGCCCTGACCGGCATCGACCCCGACCGGCTCAAAGAGGAGCAGGAGCGGGGCATGACCATCGACCTGGGCTTCGCCTGGCTCACGCT
>JACPQI010000131.1 GCA_016190545.1 Chloroflexota bacterium | reverse complement strand
ATGGAGGCGTTGGTGAGGATGGCCTCCAACTCAATGATGCGGCCTTCAATGATAGCCTGTTCGGCCTTGGCGGCGTCGTACTCGGCGTTGTTGGGGGTGCCGCCCAGCTCCTTGGAGCGCTGAATCCGGTCGGCAACTTCCGGCCGCTCGACCTCGCGCAGCCGCTTCAGCTCCGCCTCGATTTTGGACAGGCCTTCTTTTGTCAGATATTCTTGTCTCTGGGGCATACCGTACCACCTTGAAGCAAAGAACTGAGGCATACACCTCAGTTCTTCTCCTTACGGCGTGTGTAGATTATAGGGGATGGATAGGCTATTGTAAAGAAGAACCGGCCTCTTTGTGGCCCGATGTGTCCCCCATTGCGGGCCGATGCTCCAGCACCTTGTCCAGCGCAAAGCAGTAGGGTTCCCCCACGAGCGCTTTGGCGCCTTCCTCCGTCAGCAGGTACAGGTGTTTCTTCCCCTGCACTTTATGGACCACCCAACGGTTCTTGATGCAGAGTTGAAGGAACACTCCACCCAGGGCGAAGGGGTTGACCCGCTGCTCCATGCCATCCTCAGCCGCCTGCGAATACCGACTTGAGTATACCTAGAGTGCATTTTCCCCGCAAAACTGCCGAGAGATGCCTTGACATGCTCTTTGCTCAACCCCTATAGTTGGTGCTGTCTTTGAACCTGGTCTAAAACCTGTTTAGGCGCGTGGCGCGATGCGTGTTATCTCAGGCTCGGCAAAAGGCCGGACCTTGATATCGCCTACCGGGGGCCAGGTAAGACCGACAACAGACCGGGTGAGGGGAGCGATCTTCTCCATGATCGAATCGATGGGGGGCACGTTCACACGGGCGGCTGACCTGTACGCGGGCACAGGCGCCATGGGCATTGAGGCGCTCAGCCGTGGTGTGGCCTGGAGCGATTTCGTGGAGCGGGACCGGCGCCTGTGCCAGATCATCAAGCGCAACCTGGAGACGACCCGCTTGGCAGACCGGGCCCACGTCTATTGCTCCTCCGTAGAGAAGGCCATAGGCTTCCTCGCAGGAACCTACGACCTCTTCTTCGTCGACCCGCCCTATCGGACAGGCTACGCACAGGCCATGCTGGACCTGCTGGCCGATTCCCGGCTGGCGCTTCCCGGCGCCGTCGTCGTGGTGGAACATGAAGAGGAGCTGGACCTGCAGGCGGCGCACGGGCCATTGCGCTTGGTCAAGACCCGCCGCCATGGTGACACGGCTGTATCCATTTACCGGAAGGAGCAGGCATGACCACCCGGGCCATCTATCCCGGCAGCTTTGACCCGGTGACCAACGGCCACGTGGACATCGCGAACCGGGCGGCACGCCTCTTCGACGAGCTGGTGGTAGCCGTCTATGACACGCCGCCGAAGAACCTGCTGTTCACGACTCAGGAGCGGATTGCTCTCTTCCGCCAAGCCGTCCAACACCTGCCAAACGTGAAGGTGATCCCCTACACCGGGCTGACCGTGGCCCTCGCTCACCGGCTGGGCACCCACGTCGTTATCCGAGGCCTGCGCATGGGGTCCGATTTTGAACGCGAGTTTGAGATGGCCCTCATGAACCGCCAGATTGATTCTCATATTGAGACGGTGGCGCTGATGTCAAGTCTGGAGTACCAGTTCTTGAGCGCCAGCCTGATGAAGGAGGTGTGCGAGCTTGGTGGTGACGTGTCCAGACTGGTCCCCCCTCATGTCCTCACGGCCTTACAACGTAAGCAGAAACTGCAATTGCCGATAAGAGCAAAGAAAGGAGGCCCAAAATCGAAACGTTAGAATTGGTCGAAAAGCTGGAGTCCATCGTAGGTAGCGGATCCAAGCTCCCTCTCACCAGCAAAGTCATGGTGGATGGGCAGAGTCTGCTGGAGGTCGTTGACCGCATTCGCGCGTCTGTCCCTGAGGACATCAAGGACGCTCACCAGATCATCGAGAAGCGCGAGCAGGTCATCAACCAGGCCCTGCTGGAGGCCCGTCGGGTGAAGACCTCCGCCGACCAGGAGTCCAAGAGCCGGGTCCAGGACAGCGAGATCGTCAAGATGGCCCAGAAGCGGGCTGACGAGGTCATGGCCGAGGCCCAGCGCCGCGCCGAGAAGATTGTGAGTGAGGCCCAGCGCCAGGCAGAGGCCATGCGCCGTGAGTCTGACCAGTATGCTCTGGACGTCCTGTCTCGATTGGAGTCCCAACTGAGCGCTCTGCTCAACTCCGCCCGCCGCGGTATTGAGCAGATTGAGGTCACCAAGGCAGCGTAACGTCAGTATGAGGCGTCGGCTGTGAGAGGATCGGCCTTTCGCAGTCGGCGCCTTGTGCTTCTCTCAACCAGCCATCGCAAGGGGCGAGCGGCTTTCCGGCGTGTTGCCAACGGCTCTATAATGGCCCCGTGTCAGGAGCAAGTCCAAGCCTTTTCCAACGGCGGCCATTGCTTATGGTCATTGACGGCCATGCCTTAGTGCATCGGTCGTACCATGCGTTTGCGGGCCAAGGCCGCACCTTCACGGTCACTCGCACCGGCGAAATTGTCACTGCCGTCTACGGGTTTGTCGGCATCTTGCTCAAAGCGTTGGCGGAGGTCCAGCCGGACTACTGGGCCATCACCTTTGACCTACCGGTGCCCACCTTCCGACACAAGCGTTTCGCCGCATACAAGGCCCAGCGTCCGCCGACTCCCCCCGAACTGGCAGGCCAAGTGGACCGGGTGCACCACGTGGCGGGCGCTTTTGGCATTCCCATCTTCGAAGCCGAAGGCTATGAGGCGGACGACCTCATCGGTACCCTGAGCCATCAGGCTGCGGCTCTGGACATCGATACCATCATCTTGACCGGGGATACGGACACCCTCCAGCTCGTAAGTCCCCAAGTGCGGGTCCGCTACCAGAGCGGTGTGGGCCAACTCGCCGTCTACGATGAAAAGGGAGTCCGCGAACGGTACAACGGTCTCTCCCCAGGCCAACTCGCCGACCACAAGGCCCTGGTCGGCGATAAGTCGGATAACGTGCCGGGAGTCCCCGGCATCGGCGAGAAGACCGCCGCCAAGCTCCTCCAGGAGTTCGGGTCGCTGGAGAGCATCCTCTCGCGCCTGGACGAGGTGAAGCCGGAGCGAATCCGAGCGCTTCTCGCCGAGCATAAAGAGCAGGCGCTGGAGAGCAAGCGCCTGTGTACTATTTTCACGAACGCTCCCGCCACCTTCGACCCGGACCGCTGCTCCGTCCAGCGCTATGACCGGGCCACAGTGGTGGAGCTATTCCGCGACTTGGAGTTCGCCAGCATGATCAGCCGCATTCCAGAGCGGCTCGGCGCACCTCCGGAGGGCAGCCCGCCGCTGGGCGCCGAGGCCGACGCAGTGGACGGTGCGTACCAGGTGGTGGATACCCTTGCCAAGCTGGAATCGGTGGCGCGAGAGGCGGCCTCTGCATCCCGGCTGGCCCTGGATGTGGAAAGCACTTCCCTTGACCCTATGCTGGCCGAGCTGGTGGGCGTGGCTCTCTCCACAAACCTGGGCCAGGCCTGGTACATCCCTGTGGGCCATCGACAAGGCCGGCAGGTAGGCTTGGAGCAGGTGAGACGGTCCTTGGGTCCGGTCCTGGCCAATGAGACGCCGCCCAAGATCGCCCACAACGCCAACTATGACATGATGGTGCTGGCCGAAGCCGGCATGGAGGTGGCCGGCCTGCAGGCGGACACCATGATAGTCGCTCACCTCCTCGGCTACCGCAACGTGGGCCTCAAGCCCCTGGCGCTCAACAAACTGAACCGTGAGATGACGACCATCGACCAGCTCATCGGGACAGGGCGCAAGCAGACCACTTTCGACCATGTCCCCATCCCCGACGCTGTCCGCTACTCCGGCGCGGATGTGGACATGACTCTACAACTGTGGGACGTCCTGCGCCCGGAGCTGGAGGAGAAGCGGCTGGTCCGGCTCTTCGCCGAGGTGGAAGTGCCCCTGGTGCCGGTGCTGGTGCGCATGCAGCGCAATGGCATTACGCTGGACACCTCCATCCTGGCCAGGCTGGCGCACGAGATGGGCGAGCACATCATGGACCTGGAGGGCCGCATCTACGATAGTGTGGGCCACCGCTTCAACATCGCGTCGCCCCAGCAGCTCAGCGACGTCCTGTTCGGGGAGCTGCGGCTCCTGGAGTGGTTCAAGGAGAATGACCTGCCCCGGCCCCGGCGCACGCAAGGTGGCTATTCCACGGATGCCCAGGTGCTGGAGAACCTGAAGGGCGCCCACCCAATGGTGGAGCTGATCCTGGAGTACAGGCAGCTCACCAAGCTCAAGTCCACCTACGTCGATTCTCTGCCCGCTCTGGTCAATCCCCGCACAGGCCGTCTTCACACCAGCTTCAACCAGACCGGCGCGGTCACGGGCCGCCTGTCCAGCAGCGATCCGAACTTGCAGAACATCCCGGTCCGCACAGAGTTGGGGCGGCAGATCCGTCGGGCGTTCGTCGCCCCTGGAGCGCCGGCGTGGCAGTTGCTCTCCGCTGACTACTCGCAGATCGAGTTGCGCATCCTGGCCCACCTCTGCCAGGACCAGCGGCTCATGGAGGCGTTTCACCGGGGCGAGGACATCCACGCCGCCACGGCCTCTCAGGTCTTCAGTGTCTCCCTCAAGGAGGTGACGCCGGAGCAGCGCCGCTTTGCCAAAGTCGTCAACTTCGGTATCCTCTATGGCATGAGCGAATTCGGCCTGGCCCAGCGCTCCGACCTCTCCCGCGAAGAGGCGGGGCCTATAATAAAGGCCTACTTCGAGCGATACCCAGGCATCATGCGCTACCTGGAGGAGACCAAGCGCAAGGCGCGGGAGCTCGGCTATGTGGAGACGATTCTGGGCCGCCGCCGCGAGATCCCGGAGATCAACTCCAGCAACCGCCAGGTACAGCAGGCGGCCGAACGCATGGCGGTGAACATGCCTATCCAGGGCACGGCGGCGGATATTATTAAGATCGCCATGGTGCAACTGCAGCAACGCATGGATGCCCTGCGCATGCGCAGCAAGATGTTGCTTCAAGTGCATGATGAGCTTATCTTTGAGGTGCCGGAGGCCGAAACAGAGGCCATGAAGGCCCTGGTGCAGGAGCTGATGCCCGCGGCCATACCCATGTCGGTGCCGCTGAAGGTGGACATGAAGATGGGGACAAGTTGGGGGGACCTGGAGTGACCTATGCCTGAACTACCGGAAGTCGAAACCATCCGTCGCGGTCTGCTGGAGGCCGATGTGCTCGGCCACCGGGTGCAGGAGGTCTACCT
>JACPQI010000130.1 GCA_016190545.1 Chloroflexota bacterium | reverse complement strand
TCATCGAGACCCGCTTGGCGAAGACCAAGAAGGATGCCGTGCGGTTCAGCGGCCTGCTGGACTTCCCCGTTGCCCTGAAGGTGGCGTCGCCGGACATCGTCCACAAGAGCGATAGCGGCGGCGTCAAGCTCGGCCTCCGCAACGAGGCCCAGGTTAACAAGGCCTTCGATGAGATCATGGAGGCCGTCCGCTCCAAGAACCCCAAAGCCCGCGTGCATGGCGTGGCTATTCAAAAGATGGCGAGGCCGGGGCTGGAGCTGTCGGTGGGGATGACCCGGGACCCCCTGTTCGGGCCGGTGATCATGTTCGGCCTGGGAGGCATCCTCATCGAAATCCTGAAGGACGTGTCGCTGCGGGTGGTGCCTCTCTCCAAGCGCGACGCGGCGGAGATGGTCAGGGAGATACGCGGCTACCCGTTGCTCCAGGGCTACCGCAACCTGGAACCGGTGAACGTCGCCGCCATTGAGGCGTTGATTCTCAAGCTCTCCAAGTTCGTGGAAAAGACCCCCGTCATTAAAGAGGTGGACCTGAATCCCGTGCTCGGTTACAAGGACCGCGTTGTAGCTGTGGATGCCCGCATTATCCTGAATGGAGACTCCCGATGATGAACATCGATCGGCGCAAAGCCCTGGACCGGGTGTTTAACCCCCGGGCCATCGCCGTCTTCGGCGATTCTTCCAAGTACGGCTTCATCTGGCTCAACTCCCTGCGGCAGTTCAAAGGGAAGGTCTACTGCATTCAGCTCAACGAGGCCGAGGCTCCGGCCATCCGCGCCCTGGGCGGGGAGCACTACAAGAGCATCCGGGACGTGCCCGAGCCGGTGGACTACGTCGTGGTCTCGGTCCCCAAGAAGGCCGCCGCGCAAGTCCTGTCCGAGTGCATTGAAAAGAAGGCGGGCGGCGTCAGCTACTATACGGCGGGGTTCGCCGAGTCGGACGAGGAGGGCGCCAAGCTCCAGAAGGATCTGGCGGACATGGCCTCCCGGTCAAGCACCCTGCTCCTGGGGCCTAACTGCCTGGGTATCTACCGCGGCGAGCTCGGCGTGCGGTTCGACCCCAATCAACCCATAGGCGATGTGGGCGACCTGGCTTTCATGGCCCAGAGCGGGGGGTTCACCTCCATGGTCACCACGATAGGAGCTCAGCACGGTCTCAAGTTCAACAAGGCGGTCAGCTTCGGCAACGGGGCCATGCTGGAGGCGACCGATTACCTGGAGTACTTCGCGCAGGACCCGGCCATCAAGCTCATCGGCGCTTACATCGAGGGGGTGCGCGACGGCCATCGTTTCTTCCAGGCGCTCAAGGACGCCACCAGTCGCAAGCCGGTGGTCATCTGGAAGGGAGGGCGGACGCCCACCGGAGCGCGGGCGGCGGCTTCCCATACAGGGGCCCTGGCCTCCGACCAGGCCATCTGGAATACCGTTCTCCGTCAAGCCGGCGCCGTGAGGGTCGACCACATGGACGAGATGCTGGACGTCATGAAGATGCTCCGGCATGTGAGACCGCTGGTCGGTCCTCGGATGGCGCTCATCGCCACCGCAGGCGGACAGTCGGTGATGATGGATGACGCCTTCTCGGAGCAGGGCTTGCAGGTCCCTATGCTGACCGAGGCTTCGTACCAGGAGCTAGGCTCCTTTGTCGATACGGTCGGCGGCAGCTACCGCAACCCGCTGGACGTGTCCCGCACCTGGCGCTTCAACATGGACCCGCTGCGCCGCATTCTCCGCATCCTTGAGCATGACGACAATGTTGACGCCGTTGTCATCGAGGTCTCGTGTCTCACCCTGGCCCGCCGCAAGATGGAGGGCAGGAACTATCGGGACCAGTACCTGGACCTGCTGGTTGAGTTCCAGCCGACGTGCAAGAAGCCTTTCTTCGTCATCCTGACCAGCGCCCATCTCGAGCAGGAGGGCCTGGGCCTGCGGGACGACCTCACCAAACGCGGCATCCCCAGCTTCCCTACGTTCCATCGTGCGGCGCGGGCCTACCGGTTGGCGCTCGACTACTA
>JACPQI010000126.1 GCA_016190545.1 Chloroflexota bacterium | reverse complement strand
CTCCATGGACTACCTCTACACCCAGCGCATCCCGCGTCCCGATTGGATACGCTTCAAGAACGGCATGCTCCCCAGCGATTTCTTCCGCCGCAACGTCTTCATCAGCTTCCAGGAAGACGATTTGGCGGTGCGTCTGCGCGACCAGATAGGCGTCGACCTGCTGGCCTGGGGCACCGACTACCCGCACCCGGAGGCCACCTTCCCGCGAAGCCAGCAGTTCCTGGTCAAGATGTTCAAAGGCGTGCCGGAGAAGGAGCAGGCGAAGGTCGCCGGTGGCAACACGGCGCGGCTCTACGGGTTCAGCCGGAGGTAGAAATGCCTTTTATATGGCCCCGCCGCGGACGCAAATGATGGCGCCGGTCACGAAGGCGGAGGCGTCCGAGGCCAGGTAAATAGCCGTGCCCACGTAGTCGTCGGGCTGGCCCAGACGACCCAGCGGTATCTTGGCGAGGCCTTGCTTCAAATCGTCCGGCCTCGTGGCGTAATACTCCTTGGTGAGGGGCGTCTCCGTGGTGCCGGGCATGAGCACGTTGACCCGCACGTTGTGCTTGCCCACCTCGATAGCGAAGGCCTGAGAGAAGATGTGCACCGCTGCCTTCGACGCCCCGTAGTGGGCCAGGCCCTTGCGCGCCCACGTCGATGTGCCTGAGCTGAAGTTCACGATGCTGCCCCGGCGCTGCTGGACCATGACCTTCCCCACGGCCCTGCTGCACAGATAGGCGCTCTTCAAGTTCAGCGCCATCATCGCGTCAAAGGTCTTCTCGTCCATGTCCAGCACCTCGCAATAGGCGCCGCCCCCCACGTTGTTCATGAGGATGTCGATGTGGCCGAAGGCATCCATCGTCTGCCGCACCATGTGGTCGACTTGGCCGGCCACCGTGACGTCAGCCCGCGCCGCCAGTGCCAGGCGCCCCTTGGCTTTGACCTCGCCCGCCACGGCGTCGATGTCGCTCTGGGTGCGCGCGACCGCTACCACGTCCGCGCCGGCGTCGGCCAGCCCCAGCGCGATGGCGCGCCCGATGCCCTTCCCGGCCCCCGTGACAATGGCCACCCGGCCCTGCAAGCTGAACAACGATTGGTCAGACATGGCTGCTCCCTCTACCTTTCGCGAGATAGCACAACGGTAATCCAGGATGACGGGCCTGTCAAGCCGCCGGTACACAGGAGCTCAACCTTTAGTCACGTGCGAAACACAGGGGGAAACTTCCAAACAAATCGTCAAGCTAGACAGAGCAGCCTGGCTTAAGGGGGCTACCTCAGCGCAGGCTTCAGCTTTTCGGCTAGCTGTTCAGAAGTCCAGTCAGTTCCCCGCAGGATGTCGTAGATATAGCCGTCTGGATTGATCAGGAGAACTGCAGCCCGGTGCACAACTTCGTAATCTCCTAAGACCAGGCCTTTCAACTTCTCCGGAAGTTGCTGCTTGTAGGCTGCAATTCTGTACGCATCCAAGACCCCGCCAACTTCGTCCAACCCTCCCGTCACGAAGAACCAGTTGGCGGGCCAATCCCTTTCCATCGTGTACTCTTTCAGCCGTTCCACTGTGTCGCGATCGGGGTCCACGGATACCGCCACGACCTGGACTTGCTTCCCCTTATCCCCCAAGCCGTCCAATGCTGCGCGAATCCACGCGCTGTACAAAGGGCAAGTCGTTGGGCAGTGGGAGCGACCGCTGCTCGCCATGCTGGTCAACCAGCGTGAAGTCCGGGGCCAGGACCGGGGAGGACCCCAGCGAGATAAGCGGCGGAAGCTGATTGACGGAGATAGTATTGGCTGTCGTTTCAGCGCCTGTATCGGCAAGGGTCTGGAGGTAGTTCACCAGATGCCATATCTCATCGTCGCTGAGCTTGGCGTCCCACACAGGCATAGCCGTGTCCGGTATGCCGTCTTTGATGAACCGAAAAAGGTCGCGCTCGGGGTGCAAAGGAACATGCACCCGCAAGTCCAGAGGCGGCGGGTTGAGGCCGACGGCCCCAGGACCATCCCCTTTCCCCGTTACGCCGTGGCACGTGACACAGTTTTCTGTATAGAGGCTCTGACCTATTGCAATGGACTCCGCATTGGGAGGGAAGGGATTGCGCATGGCCTCCTGGGTCCCCAATCCACCAAGGCTCACACCCGCCCAAAAAAGGCCGACAACGGCTCCAACCGCCCCGGTCACCGTAACCCCCGCGCCTGCCAAGCCGGTCAAGCGAAAGCCGACAACCAAAAACAGGAGACCCATCAGCGCGAGCGCCCCACCCCACAGCAACTTGCCGGCGTTCTGCGAGGGCAGGATGACGTCGCTGGCCGCCGCGCCTGCTGATATCACGTCAAAGCGAAACGCCGCCCTCGCGTCGAAGGCCCCCTCGCTCTGCACCAGGAGTCCCAGCTGCCACGAGCCCGCGATGCCGAACGACACCACCTGGTGGTAAAGCCCGTCGCCCAGCGGATGAGCGGGCAATTCGTCGCTGCCGATATCCGAACCCTGGTAGGTGAGACGAAGAGTAGCCGCGGCCCCGTCAACCGGCTTGCCCAGCCGGTCCTTCAGAGAAACGAGGACCTGGTTGTAGCCGACAGTCCCAGGCTCTACCTGAATCTTGATCTGACGACTCTCCACGTTGTCCGTGAATACCAGCTTCTGTCCCTGCTCGGCCTCCTGGCGGGACGCCACCTGCCGCGCCGGCTCTAGGCCGGTAAGCATACCCACGGCCAGCAGCGCCAGAGCCGCTAGCGCTGCCTCCCCCACGACGAAGCGGCGCAATCGCCCGCTCGCCGCTCCGTCCTTGGTCAGCCGAGGACGTACCCACAGCAGGTTGAGCGCCGCCAGCGCCAGCAGCGGCACGATGAGGAGCAGCTTCGCAATCAGCGTATAGCCGTAGGGAGTAGTCGCTGCCCGCAACGCCGTCACCTGGGCGTAGCTGCTGTACAGGCCGGTAATTGCAAGCGCGCCTACGCTGAGCACGGCCATGACCGAGAATCGCGGTACCAGAAGAGATGAGACCTCCCGCCGCTCCCTATCCGGCAACGCCTTGAGCAGCGGCAGGCCGAGGGCCAGTTGGAAGAGTCCACCCACCCAGAAGGCGGCGGCCAGCAAGTGTACATAGTCGGAGAAAACCGCCTGGGTCTTCAGGCCGGGCGTGGCTGCGGCATGGCTCACCCAACTGATGGTGAACAATATACCGCCAAGCACTCCAAGCGCGAGCCATCGGAGAGCAAACTCCAGTTTGGAGTAGTCCTTGCGCGCGGCCCCCGCAGCCGCCGCTAGCGCAAGCGCTGCAGCCGCCAGCAGGCCGATGCGCCTGAGCCACCAGTCGCCCCACGCTGTATCCGTGAGCACTGCCCCCACGCTGCTGAAGGCCTCGAACAGGCCTACGCCCTTTACTGCGGCGGCCTGCGACAACAGTTGCCCCACGGACGCAAGGAGGAAAAGCGCGGCGGAAAGCCAGAGTACACGCTGCGTCCGGGCCGTGAGAAGAATAAGCCTTTGGCGCACAGCGTCATTGACCTCCTCCGCCTTCAGCACCGGCCGCACGATGAGCAGCGAGAAGGCAAGCCCGCCGAAAAGTGAGAGGACCCCAAGAAGCGCAAGCCAGCGGAACACTGGGTCCGCCTTCGATTGCAGCAACGGCTGGCTGGAGGTCGCCTGCGCGGCGGGCTGGCTGCTGATGGGCACGCGGATGGAGAAGACGTAGGAGCCACGCACGGAGTGGCCATCGACAGCGGAAAGGTTCTTCCACGCCACCGTATATACGCCTTCCGGCAGAGGCGGCAGCGTCACAGTCATGGCCGTGCGGTCGCTTCGGTCTACCGCGCTGTCCCGGTTGTCCACCTGTCTGCCCCGGGCGTCTAGCACCCGGACCTCGCTGAAGGCCGGCTCAAGAGGCTCAGTGAACCAGATGGCCACTCGCTGCGGCGGGTCTGCCAGCGCCGTATCCGGCGCTGGCTCCGCCCGCGACAAGTTGGCGTGGGCAAACACGCGATGCCGCCCACCGAAGACCGGAAGGCCCACCGCCAGGACCAGCGCCATGAGAACAACAAACGAACGGTTTAGCGTGATGCCCCGCGCTTTCATTTGCGGCCCCTTTTTCGCTTCTTCCGCAGGTACACGAAGCCGAGCAGCAACAGCCCGAAGGCCAGAACGAATCCTAATCCGAGTAGCTCGTCCGCGAATCCTGAGCCTCCGCTCACGGCGTGTGCGGCAAGTGCGGGCATGACAACTCCGTGGGTGGCGGAGGAAATTCTTCCGCCACCCACCAGGGTCGTTTTTGCTCCTGGTTTCACCACCATGCCTACTTCTTTCGACGAACTGCCGCAATGGATGCAACACCCGCTACCAAGCCCAGTCCGCCCAACGCTATGCCAACAATGCTCAGCGTCCTGGCCAGGCTGGCGCTGTCGTCCGCCTTCAATGCAACATCCTGGGCCTGCTCCGCCGCGCTCTGAGCGCCGCGCGTCACGCCTTGGATCTCCCGCACCTCCGGCAATTGAACGGGAAACTGGAGGTCCTTCGACGGCTCGATATCGCCGAACCCGCCCCCTCCGCCCCGAGAGACGAAAGTCTCGTTGATTTGCGTCCCTTCAATAATGCCGAAGACGCGAAACCGGTACACGCCCGACGCCGTGGGGATCAGGTCATAGGTGTAGTGACCGGGGTCCCGGAAGATCGTCCGCAGCGAAACTGCCTTGGAGGTGTTGCTTGGCACATGAGTGATTTCGACCTGAAGGGTCTGCTCCAGGCCCTCCACAGGCTTCTGGCCGTCTGTGGCACTCACCCGCAAGTCAACTCCGTTCTTGATGCCCTCGAATGCTGGCTCCACAATCCAGCCGGCGACAAAATGGTACTTACCCACATCCCGCTGCTCGTGGGCCAAAGCAGTAGCTGGCACGAGTAGCGATAGGACAATGGCAACGATGCTGACTGTCGCGAACAAACGTAACAAGCGTCGACGCATACTTCCTCCTCTAGTAATATGGGTGGCTGCTGATGAAGGGTAATGCCTAAACAGCAACACGAGGAGGAGGCGCGGGGGGCGAGTGCGATACAGAAGAGGGAGGGGGAACGTCTGCGGGCAAGAGGGGAGTAAGAATGCTGCTGTCGAGGCCGGCTACCAGCGAAGCCGCCTGAGCGGGTGACAGCCCGGTGACGACAAAGGGCGCGCTAAGCGCATCGCCGGGCGCAATGACGACGACTGCGTCATGGTCGTCGGCCTTCTCCGTAGGGCCTTGGTGGCGGTCCTGCGGCCCACTGTGGTGGGTGTGCGGCGCCTGGTACATGTGGAGGTGGGCAGATATGCCCCCAGTGAAAGGGACGTGGCCGTGAAGCGGCAGTCGCTCAGCGAAGTGGTGGTCGTAGACGGGCCCCAGCAGGCCTGCCATGAGAAGGACCGCTCCCACACCAGCCAGCAGCTTCACCATAACATCGTAGTATACGCTTGGGCTTCTCTGATCGTTTCACAGGGTATGCAGAATGGATGAAATAGGGCATAATGTGAGTGCCCCCCGTATGGGGGCTTGTTTGTCTGAAAGTGGATGGACAGTTTGGGTGGGGCGGCCTCGACATGACGGACTCAGCCATCATCGTTGACTTGGTGTTGATTGTCGCCGCAGCGGTTGCGGGCGGGACAGTAGCCACTTGGCTGAAACAACCAACCATCGTTGGCTATATCATTGGTGGCGTGGCGGTAGGGCCTTTCACTCCTGGCCCAGAAGCTGACATCAACCGCATCGGATTCCTCACCGAGATCGGCGTCGCCTTTCTCCTTTTCGTCATGGGCACACAGATCTCGTTTGCCTCGTTCCGGAAGGTCGGTGGTGTGGTCTTCTTAGGCGGACTCGCCCAGGTCGCCCTGACGATTCTGCTGGGACTGGGTCTGGCCCCCCTGCTCGATATGGACTTCGGGCATGGTCTTTTCCTTGGAGTCGTACTAGCCCAGTCGAGCACGGCGGTCATTGCGAAAGTCATGTCGGACCGGGGCGAGACACAAAGCATCCACTCCAAGATCGCCACTGGCATTTCGGTAGTCCAGGACCTCACCTCCATTCCCCTCTTGGTGGTGCTGCTCGTCGTCCTGGGGGCGGAGGGGGGAAGCGTAGGAGAAGCCAGCATCGCATTCGGAAAAGCCCTGGGCATTCTTACCGCTACCTACATCATAGGCAAGCAACTGTGGCCGTGGATCCTGAATAAGGTGGCCGCCTTGCAGTCTCCGGAACTCTTGCTCGTCACCACCGTTGCCCTCGCCCTTGGCGGCGCCCTTGCCGTGCAGGAGTTCGGGTTGTCCTTTGCGGTGGGCGGATTCCTTGCCGGCCTTGTCGTCGCGGAATCAAAGCACAGAGCGCAAGCCGTTACCGGCATCCTGCCCCTGCGAGACATCTTTGCTGTCTTCTTCTTCGCCTCTGTGGGAATGTTGTTGGACCCCAAGTTCATATGGGAACACCCACTGCCACTCTTCGCAACAATCGGCGCTGTCCTCGTTGGGAAGACAGCTATTTCCGCCTTTCTCATCAAAGCCTTCCGTTATCCCGGTGCTGTAGCCCTTCTTACCGGCCTCGCCTTGGCGCAGATAGGTGAGTTCGCCTTCATCCTCGCCCGGACCGGCGCCAACCAAGGTGTCATCGACGACTTCCTCTTTAACCTGATCATCGCGAGCGCTGTTGTCACCATCCTTATTAACTCTCTCTTGCTCGATTCAACGCCGCCAATACTTGCTAAAATAGCAGAGGTATCACACTTCCACGCGCTTGTCGCCCGGCGCCCACAAAGGGCGCGCTTTATGCTTCGTCCTAGACGGTTCGCCCGCTCGGCGGCCAAAGGCGCCGATGCCGTGAGCGCGGCCCTGGGCGTACCCAACAAGTCAGACTTGCGTGATCCCAGCCTGGAGGGGCCGTCAATCGGGCGCGGCCTTGGGCAGAAAGAGGAGGCTTAGGCCGTGGCAAAGAAACGCAAAGTGGCGGAAGCGGACGTCTTGGAATCCCTTAACGGGGATACACCGGGGGAGACGCCCGTTGTTGTAGAAGAAGAACCCGTCGTTGTCAAGCCGAGCGCCCCGGAGGAAGAGTCCTTCCCGGACGTGGTCCGGGCCTACTTGCAACAGGCCGCCACCTTTCCCTTGCTCAAGCCAGAGGAAGAGCGGACGCTGGGCAAGGCCATCGAGATCGGCAAGTACCTGAAAACGATGGAAGAGGAACAGGCCGAGGAGCAGGGCTTCACACCCAGCGCCATGTCGGTCGTCCACCGCGCCTATTCCAAGCTGCTGGAGTACCAGCTCATCCTCAAGGCCCTGCGAGACGTGCTGGCGTCTAAGGACAAGCGGGGCCTGGCCGCCATCATCATCAGCCACGAGCTCCGCGCCGCCATCGACTCTGTCCTGGAGCCGTCCACGGTGAAGGGCGTCGTCAGGAAACACGGCGGCGGCGCGCGCAAGGTCGAGGCGGCCTTCATCGACGTCTCCCTGCTCAGCCACCTCGTACCGGAGTTCGCCTGGGAGCTGCTGGCAAAGCGCCCCAAAGGCAAGGGTACCGCTCTCCCCGGCGTCAAGGAGTTCATGAAGTTGCTCTCCCCTCACGAGTACCGTGTCCGCAGGCACCTGGAGGCGGTCAAGGACGCGTCCGACCACGCTGAGCAGCTCCTGGTGGAGTCTAACCTGCGCCTGGTGGTCAGTATCGCCAAGCGCTACCAGGGCCGTGGCATCCCGCTGCCGGACCTCATCCAGGAGGGCAACCTGGGCCTGGCCCGTGCCGTGGAGAAGTTCGACCACCGGCGCGGCTATCGCTTCAGCACCTACGCCACCTGGTGGATACGCCAGTCCGTCACCCGCGCCCTGGCCGACCAGGCCCGCACCATACGCATCCCCGTCCACATGACGGAGACCCTCACCAAGTTCGAGAAGGTCTACCACGAGATGCTCAAGGTCCTGGGCCGCGAGCCCACCGAGGAGGAGATCGCGCGGGAGATGAACGTGCCGGTGCGTCGCATCCGCGAGCTGCTGCGCCTGCCCTATGTGGCCACCTCCCTGGAGCGCCCACCCAGCGAGGACTATGAGACCACTCTGGGCGAGATGGTGGAGGACACCACCAAGCCCGGCCCTATGGAGATGGCCACCCAGGAGCTGCTGAAACAGGAGGTGCGCGACCTCCTTACCACCCTGGACCCGCGCGAGCGCAAGGTAGTGGAGTTGCGCTTTGGCCTGGTGGAGGGACATGTCCGCACCCTGGAAGAGGTTGGCAAGGCCCTAGGCGTCACCCGCGAGCGCATCCGCCAACTGGAATCGCGGGCCATGGAGAAGCTGCGGCAGGCCGGCCTGGCCCGACAGCTTGAGGAATACATGACGTAAGGCCGCCTGCCTGCGCGTCCGCCTAGCCCCGAGGTGCCGGACGGCGGAGCAGCAACGCTACCACCCCAGCCAGCGCGCCGCACAGGGCGAAGAACACCATCGCCCACTTATAACTGTCCGTGTGGTCATAAATGGAACCGGCGACAATCGGGCCGATTGCGGAGCCCGTCAAAATGAAGGGGCCGGCAAAGCCTCGGATGCTGGCGAAGTGGCGGCGTCCAAAGTACTGCGGGTATACCAGCCATTCCATTGTCATAAGCCCGGCCACGTTGAAGCCCCAGAACAGGACCAGGACGATGGCCTGCGGCGCGTTCGACATGTTGTACATCGCCGCCGTCGCCGCCGTCACCAAGGCGATCGCCGCCAGCAGGCATAGCCGGATGGAAAACCGCTCCGCCAGTAGTCCCCACGCCACGTTACCTCCCACGCGCATCAGCGCGGCCAGCGACACCACGATGGCGGCCAGCCCCGACGTGAGACCCGCCGACTTCAAGATCGGCACCAGGTGCACCAGCAGGCCCGTCTGGACCACCTGGACGAGAACCAGGATAGTGAGCAGCAGCCAGAACGCTGGTAGCCGCAGCGCCTGCCGCAAGGTGTAGGCGGACTCGTCGCCCACAGGCAGCGCCGCCGCAGGGGCAGCGCCGGGAGACCCGGGTTGAGGAGCGTGGCCGTCCGAGAGCAGCCCCTTCTCCTCCGGCCCCTGGCGGGCAAAGAGAGCGGTGGGTATGAGCAGGAAGCCGATGAACAGCATTCCTGCAAACCCGAAGGCGACCCGCCAGGAAAAGACCCGGATGAGTGTATAGGCGACCAGCGGCAACAGCCCGGCGCCCACGTACCCGCCTCCCAGCGTCAGGCCCATAGCCCGCCCCCGCTTGGCCACGAACCAGTTGGAGACCATCGTCATCAGACCTAACGCCACCACCCCCTCGGACACCATGCGCAGGACAACGAACGCCGAATAGAACTGCCAGCCGTTTTGCGCAGCCGAGAGCGCGAACCCGGCCCCCACGCCAATGACACCTCCCGCCAGCAACACCCGCCGTATGCCAAACCGGTCCAAGAGAAGACCGCCGAAAGGTGAAAGAAACCCGCCAGCCAGGGCCGCGGCGGTGATGACACCGGAGGTAAACGTGCGCGACCAGCCGAATTCGGCCTCCAGTGGCTCGATGAACACGGTGTAGAGGCTGGCCCCTGACGTGGATGTCGTGAACATGCCCAAGACAGCCACGCCCAGAATGACCCAGCCATACGAGAATCGACGGCCCACACGTCCTCTCATATGCAAAACGCGCCCTGAGTGTACCATCCCGCGACGGCGGTACTGGCCCATTTTCCTTGACACCTGAAGTTGACTTTGTTAACATGACTCATAGACATTTAGGCGCAGGGGCGTTATGGCCACTATCACCATTTCGTTAACGCTCGCTTTCGACTGCACCGGCGTTCCCGTGCAGCCGTGCTCCTGTTGCCTTTGTAGCTGCGCGCCGTGCGCCTGTAGCTAGGCCAAGGGCGCTTTCTTCGCTCCTCACCTGCGGCGCTACAGCCACCTCATTTCGTACCATCATCTCCTATCCTTGTTTGCACTAGAAGTGGAGGCCCATCGTGTCTCAGAAGCCGAGCAAGACCGGACAGCGGAAGAAGCTGGAGATCATTCCCTATCTCCCTCAGGAGATGGACGAGTTCGACGCCGAGATAGCCAGGTACCAGCGCGGCGAGGTCCTGGACAACAAGTTCATTCCCTATCGCCTGGTGCGCGG
>JACPQI010000129.1 GCA_016190545.1 Chloroflexota bacterium | reverse complement strand
CCGGGGCTGTGACCGCGCCGTCCACCAGGATGCGCAGGTAGAGCTCCTGTTCGATCGCGCTGACCGCTGCGACGAGGAGCTGGGTGACGGGCCCGCCCTCGGGGCCGGTCTGGTGGGTGACCAGTCGCTTGCCCAAGAGGGAGCCGGCGGCCTGCTCCGCCTCGTCGGGCGAGTTGACCAGCTTGACGCCGCCGGCCTTGCCTCGCCCGCCGGCGTGGACCTGGACTTTGACGACGGCGCGGCCGCCCAGGTCGGCGGCGGCGCGGGCCTCGGACGGCGTAGTGGCGACGGAGCCCTTGGGCACAGGGACGCCGGCGGCAGCCAGGATCGCCTTTGCTTGGTACTCGTGGATCTTCATTCGCTCCTCCGAACGGTAGGTCGCGAGGCGTTAGTCGGCTCTTCGACTACCAGGCTGGTAATAATGTCGTCGCGGGTGACCAGGCCCAGCACCTTCCGTCGCTGCGCAGTATCGACGACAGGCACGAGAGGCAGATGGTGGCGGACCATCTTCTCTACCACAGAGTAGAGCGAGTCCTCCGGATAGGCCACCTCGACACGTTTGTCCATTATACGTCCCACCACGTAGTAGGGCCAACTCGCTTTCTGCACCAGGTTGACCCTGTCGGCGGGCATGACACCAACGAGTCGGCCGTGGCTGTCCACCACGGGGTAATGGCTCTGGCCGTAGAGCAGATGGCGAGCGACGAACTCGGTGATAGTGAGAGAGTGGGGGATGGTGAACCTGGCTTCGGCCATGACGTCGGCGGCCCTGGTCTCGGCCATCGCCGCTTGAGTGTATGCGGGGATGATGGTATCGGACTTTTCCACGTCCACATGATGAGTGGAACGGGCGAACACCTGGTTGACGAGTATGGGCATGACGAGGATGAAGGCCAGGATAATGAAGACCAGGAGCGAGTAATAGCGCTCCTGAAGGATGCCTACTTGCAGGAGGGAAAGCAGCAGGGCTACCTCCAGCGAACCCTTGGCCATGAGCCCGGTGGCCGAGGTGGGCGGCGACTCCAGCCGCATGAGACGGGCCGCCACCAGCCCGCCCAGGTACTTCCCCACGAAAGCCACCGCCACAAAGCTCACGATGGCGGCGATGGACAGCTCCAGGAAAGAGAACTCGAAGCGCAGTCCCACGCCGGCGAAGAAGATGGGCACGAAGACCCCGTAGGCCAGGTTGCGGAAGCCGCGCACGATGGGGAAGTGGAACTCGTGGATGGACTTGGAGAGGGCGACGCCCAGCAGCAGGGCGCCGATGGTGCCGTGGACGCCGCTCTCGTCGCCGAAGTATACGAAGAGGAGCAGGATGCCCATCAGCACGCCGAAAGGGATCTCCTGGGCCTTGGTGTAGCGGATGACCAGCCGTAGCAAGGGGGGCACCAGGCGTTGCCCCACGAACCAGGCCACCACGAGGAAGCCCACCATACGGAGCAGCAACCACAGGAAGTCCGCCGCCTGGAACCCCTCGCCGGGCTCGCCCGCCTGAATGGCGACGCTGACCAGCACTAGGCCTATCATCTCGATAATGACGGTGACGGTAAAGAGCTGGAGGCCGGTGTGGTCGCGCAGGCGCCCGATGTCGGACAGCACCTTGGCCAGCACGCTGAGGCTGGAGATGGCGATGAGGGAGCTGACGGCCAACGACTGGACCCAGGTGAAGTCGAACAGCACAGTGACCAGGTAAACGAGGCCGAAGGGCAGGAAAAAGGCGGGGACGGAGGCGAAGAAGAGGTGTGTCCTGAGATTGGCGAGGAAGCCCGATACGTCGATCTCCTCCAGGCCGACCAGGAAGAAGAAAAAGAAGATGCCGATGGTGATGAAGAGCTGGATCTCATCCGTAGGCTCAACGGTGTTGAAGACGGCGGGGCCCAGGAGCAGCCCGGCCAGGACGTCGCCCACGAGGGGTGGCTGACGGAGGCGGGTTGCCACCTCTTCCAGCACCTTCGCCGCCAGGATGAGCAGGGCGATGCCCAGGATAGCCTCGGCCATAGGCTGCTACGCGCGGGTCCTTTCTCTTAGAGGTCGAGGTTGCGATGTGCAGGGGGGTGCTGGCGGAGGGGATGGGATTCGAACCCATGTCCCGATGTAATCGGGAAGCGGTTTTCAAGACCGCCGCCTTCAACCACTCGGCCACCCCTCCGGCGACCGGAGCGCGGCGAAACGCGCCAGCCACGCCGTTTGAAGGATACGGGATAGATGGGTGTGGCGCAAGAAGGAGCGCGCGTTAGGCGAGAGGCTGTTGAATAGCTAGATGCGGGCCGCGCGCTATTGGCGTTTCCAGAAGGCCCACCGCGGTTTAGAGGTGGGCTGGGCAGCCTGTGAGGGCGCAGGCGGTGGGGTTGTAGCAACCACCGTGACCGCTGGCACAGCGAAGATGTGCGGCGACATGGCACGTAGGCGCTGTTGCTCGTCCGGCGAGAACTCCTTCACCAGCGTCTGAAGCAATGCGATCCGGCGCATCGCGATGGTGCCGGGCAATTGGTCCGCGATCGCATCGTAGGTGGTGGAGATTTTCCTCATCATGTCAGGCTCCAAGCCCAAGCCCACGCGCATGCGCGACAGCGTGAAGGCGCGCATCTGGTCGTCGGGCAGCGCAAATTCGGCCTGGGCCATCGCGGCAACGCGCTTTTGCCTCTCATCATCAGAAACAGAAGCCAATTCTACATATCTGGTCCTGATCTGCGCTTCCCTGGTCTTCTCGTCCGCCTCCGCGAGCTTGGCCCACTCCTGGTCTGCCGGTACCTGTGGTGTCGTCATGCCCATCACCTCCCCACAGCTATTTACAAGGAGCCTTGGCTATGCTCCGTATTCCCTACAGAGGCGCTGCTGTCTCATCATAATCCTCTTGCACACATCTTGTCTACAGATTTGTGACGAACGAAGTAGCTGTCTGAACACCCTCACGCACCTGCGTCCTCGGGGCAGAGGGCAGGGCTGCGACATGCTCCTACGACGACACGTGCGCTCACGGATATAACTCGAAGTTCCGTCATGGGTGAGAGCGAAAGGGGATGAGGGCAGGATCCGACGCCAGGGAGCGTGGTCCCTCGTGCTAGGGGATGCGGTCGAAGCCGGTGTAGGGGCGCAGCGCCTCCGGGATGAGGATGGAGCCGTCCGCCTGCTGGCCGTTCTCCAGCAGCGCGATCATGAGGCGCGGCAGGGCCAGGCCGGAGCCGTTGAGGGTGTGGACGTACTCGGGCTTGGCTTTAGGGGCAGGGCGGTAACGGATGTTGGCCCGGCGGGCCTGGAAGTCTGTGCAGTTGGAGCAGGACGAGACCTCCAGCCACTCGTTGACGCCCGGCACCCATAGCTCGATGTCGTAGGACTTGGCCGAGGGGAAGCTGAGGTCGCCGGTGCAAAGCTGTACGACGCGGTAGGGCAGGCCCAGGCGCTCGCAGACGGCGGTGGCGTCGTTCAGGAGCCGCTCCAACTCATCGAAAGAGGTCTTGGGCTCCACGAACTTGTACATCTCCACCTTATCGAACTGGTGGCCGCGCTTGATCCCACGGATGTCCTTGCCCGCCGACATCTTCTCGCGGCGGAAGCAAGCGGTGTAGGCGACGTAGGAGAGAGGCAGTGCGCCCGGCTCCAGGATATCGTCCCGGTGCATGCTGGTCAGGGGGACCTCCGCCGTGGGCACCAGCCACAGGTCCTCTTCGATGTCGCGGTAGAGGTTCTCGCCGAACTTCGGCAGGTTGCCGCTGCCGTAGAGGGCCTGCTCCTTCACCACAAATGGCGGGTAGACCTCCGAGTAGCCGTGCTCCTGCACGTGCAAGTCCAGCATCCATTGGATGAGGGAGCGCTGGAGCTTGGCTCCCTTGCCGCGCAGCAGGTAGAAGCGGGAGCCGGATATGCGCTGGCCTCGTTCGAAGTCGATGATGCGGTGGCGCTCGCCCAGCTCCCAGTGGGGCGCAGGCGTGAAGTCGAAGCGACGTTGCTCGCCCCAGGCGCGGACGACCACGTTAGCGGAGGCGTCCGGCCCCACGGGAACGCTTTCGTGCGGCAGGTTGGGCAAGCGGAGGAGCATATCGTTGAGCTGGGTGTCGATGGCCTGCCCTTGCTGCTCCAACTCCTTGATGCGCTCGCCGACGGCCCGCGACTGCTCTTTCAGCGCCTCGGGACTGGGCGCGCCCGGCGCGTGCGGGCCTTTGGCGGCCAGGAGCTTCCCCACCTCTTTGCTGATGCGGTTCTGCTCCGCGCGTAGCTCGTCAGCCTGTGTCAGGAGGGTGCGGCGCTGCTTGTCCAGCTCCAGGATGCGGTCGATGGGGTCCGCGGCCTCGCCGCGCTTTGCGAGGGCATCGCGGATGAGATCAGGCTTTTCGCGGATGAGGCGAATATCTAACATGGCGCCTCACCCCCTGGCCCCCTCTCCTCAGGAGAGGGGGGATAAAAGAGGAAGCTGGGGGGACACTCCTTCGCTGCGTCCTTCTTTGGAAGGACTACGCTCAAGGACAGGCCCCCACGCCCCCCGACAGGGAACCTGGGTTCCCTGTACCCTCCGACGGGAGTGGGAGCAGGCAAAGAGACAGGTAGGGAGAAGATAGTGCTCATTCTTTGCTTCGCAACTGCGGGAACAGGATAACCTCGCGGATGGAGTCTTTGCCGCTGAACAGCATGGCCAGGCGGTCGATGCCCATGCCCAGGCCGCCGGTGGGGGGCATGCCGTGCTCGATAGCCAACAGGAAGTCCTCGTCCAGGCGGTCGGCCTCGGTGTCGCCCAACTCGCGGCGCAGGCGCTCCTGCTCCATGAACCGCTCTCGCTGGTCGATGGGGTCGTTAAGCTCGCTGAAGGCGTTGGCCACCTCCATGCCGCCGATGAACCCCTCGAACCGCTCCACGTAGCGCGGGTCTTCCGCCTTCTTCTTGGCCAGGGGCGACATCTCGACGGGGTATTCAAGCAGGAAGGTAGGCTGTATGAGCTTCGGCTCCACGTAGTGGGAGAGGAGCTTGTCGGTGAGCCGGCCCCGGCTGTCGCCCCGGTCCACCTCGATGCCCAGAGCGCACATCTTGTCGTACAGGGCGCGGCCCTCGGGATAGTCCTCGAAATCGATGCCGCCGTACTCTTTGATAGCGTCCCGCAGGGTGACGCGGCGCCACGGCGGCGACAGGCTGATGGCGTGGCCGCCGTACTGCACCGTGGCGGCGCCGAGCACCTCCTGGGCTACTGTGGACACCATCTGCTCCACCATATCCATCACGTCATGGTAGTCGGCGTAGGCCTGGTAGCTCTCCAGCAGGGTGTACTCCGGATTGTGCTTGAAGGAGATGCCCTCATT
>JACPQI010000128.1 GCA_016190545.1 Chloroflexota bacterium | reverse complement strand
TGCTTCTTCCTTCTGCGCTCATCGGGAAAGAACATCCTCGTGGACAGCGGCCTTGGCCCCGGCCCGCACGAGCGGTTCGGCGGCGCCACGGGGCAGCTTATGAGCCATCTCGCCTCCAAAGGGGTGAAAGCCGAGGATGTGTCCACCGTTATCATCACACACATGCACGGCGATCACATGGGATGGAACGTGATGGGCGCGGGCGCGAATGCCCGGCCAACATTTCCCAAGGCCAAGTATTACATACCCAGGGGAGACTACGAGCATTTCAGCAAGACCAACCCCGCCTATGCCCCCCTGTCCCAGGCGACGCCTTTGCTTAACCTGGGTGTCGCGCAGCTCGTGGAGGGTGACTTCGCGGTCACGCCGGAGCTGAAGACTCTCTACACCCCTGGCCATACCCCGGGCCATCTGAGTGTCGTCATCAGCTCCGCGGGGCACAAGGGCATGATCGTGGGCGACGTGTACCACAGCCCCGCGCAGGTCTCGGAGCTGGACTGGTGCCCGGGCGGCGACATCAACAAGGACGATGCGCGCAAGACCCGCCGCAAGGTCACCCAGCGCCTGGCCGATGAGAACATGACTGTGGCGGCGTCCCATTTCTGGCTTCCCAACAGCGTCGGCAAGGTGGTCCGGCTGGACGGCAAGACCGCCTGGAAGTCACTGTAGCAGCGGGGCGTTCGTTTAGCGCCAAAAGAGAGAGGGCGGTGCGTAGCGCACCGCCCTCTCTCTTTTCAGGACCTGTGGCGCTAGACGCTGTAGTAGGCGCCTCCGTTAATCTGGATTGACTGCCCCGTGATGTAAGCGGAGTCGTCGGAAGCCAGGAACGCCACGAGCTTCGCCAGCTCCCACGGCTCGCCCGGACGGCCCACCGGTGTGCCGGTCTGCACGGGACTTCCCGCAACGCGTCCTCCGCGCTCTCCCGCGGTCGCGTACACGTCATGAGACTTGGCGCCGGCCGCCGCGTCCGTATTGCGAAATCCCTCATGCCACATGACAGCGCGGGTTGTGTTGAAGGGGCCGGGGACCACGCAGTTGACCGTGATGCCGTGCGGGGAGAACTCCGAGGCCAGGGCCCGGGTGAAGCCGGTTATCCCCGCCTTCGTGGCGACGCAGTGGGCGCGGTTGGTCTTGCCGTAGTAGGCGTCCCGACCGGAGATGTTGATGACGCGGCCCCACCGTTTTTCAACCATGCCCGGCAGGACGTGCTTGCACGTCCGGAAGCAACTGCCCAGGTTGACCGACATGACCAGGTCCCACTCTGCTTCGGAAATCTGCAGGAAGGGCGTCGGCGGGCGGATGCCGACCATGTTGACGAGGATGTCTATGCCACCCAGCTCTTTGGTGACCTGACGAACCATGCGCTCCACGTCGGACATCTTCGCCATGTCGGCGAGGACCGCGACGGCCCGGACGCCCTTCGCGCGGCACTCCTTCGCCGTGTCCTCCAGCTCCTGTTTGTTGACGCGGGCGTTCACGGCGACGTCCGCCCCCTGGGACGCCAGTTCCAGCGCCGTCGCTTTGCCTATGTTGCGCCCGGCGCCTGTCACCAGCGCCACCTTGCCCTTGAGCTTCATAAAGCCTCCCTTATCGGTTTCTTCGTGCTTTTACGACAATGTTGCGGCGACCATCCGGCGAAAGTCCACGGGAAAGTCATTCTTTCGTGCTGCATCGCCTCTTGACAAAGCAATCAAAGAAAGGTAGGCTTCCGCGTGCAAGCACGGCGCAATAATAGCATAGGTCGGCGCAAGCCGTCGCACCTTCGTACGGATGGCATCCTCTCAGGCACTCAAGGTGTATCTTGTACTATATTCGCGTGAGGTGGGCGTATGAATGGAACCGTCTTCGGAAGGAATAGCATCGGCGTCGTGATAGCTGCCTCTTTGCTGCTCGCCTCGTGCGCGCCCGCGGCGGCCCCGGCGCCCGCCGCGCCGGCTCCCGCGCCCCAGCAGCCCTCGACGCCCCAGCAACCCCCGGCGGCCGCTCCCGCGGCCAGACCCGCTCCCGCCGCGACGGTGGCCGCGCCGGCCTCCCGGCCCACCCCCGCCCCGGCCGCCGCGCAACCCGCCGCTCAGGCGGCGGCGAGCACGGCCCCGAAGCGCGGCGGCGTGTTCCGCATCGCCACCGGCGCGGACCCCGAGAACTTTGATTTCTACCAGACGGAAGGCTCCACGACCCTGGTGCTCGTGACGCCGGCGTACAACAACCTTGTCGCCAACGACCCGGCCAAGCCCACTGCGCTCATGGGAGACCTGGCCGAGAAGTGGGACGTGAGTCCGGACGGCAAGGTGTTTACGTTCAGCCTGCGGAGCGGCGTCAAGTGGCATGACGGGAAGCCTTTCACCGCCGACGATGTGGTCTATGCGCTGAATCTGCAGAAGTCGCCGCCGGAGGGCTACATCGCGTCTCGGAAGGACACGTTCAAGCCAGTGACCAAGATCGAAAAGCTGGACGACAAGACGGTGCGCCTGACATTCAGCCAGATTGATGTGACCTTCCTGCCGCGGTTCTCCGTGGAGTGGTTCGGCGTTCAGCCCAAGCACATCCTGGAAGCGAAGAAAAACATGAAGACCACCGTGCTCGGCACGGGGCCTTTCAAGTTCAAGTCCTTCGAGCCGGGGAGCCACATGGAGCTTGTCCGGAACCCGGACTACTTCGTGCAGGGGCAGCCGTACCTGGACGGCCTCATGTTCTTCATCATCAAGGACCAGTCCACTGCCGTGGCCGCCCTTCGGACGGGGAAGGTGGACTTCGCGAACTCGTCGCGCAGGCTGACTCCTTCGGAGGCGAAGACGACCACGCAGGGGAACCCGAACATTGAAATCGTCAAGCAGGCGCGGCTGGGCGGGCCTTGGTTCCACCTCAACGCGACGGTGAAGCCGTTCGACGACGTGCGCGTGCGGCAGGCGGTCAGCCTCGCCTTTAACCGGCAGCAGGCGATTGACGTGGTGGCGGAGGGCGCCGCCACGGTGGGCACGTTCGTGCAACCCGGCGGAAACTGGGCCCGGCCGCAAGCGGACATCGAGAAGCTGCCCGGCTACAGAAAGGACAAGGCCGCGGACCTGGCGAAGGCCAAGGAGCTTGTGGCCGCCGCTAAGGCCACGGGGGCGGAGTTCGCCATCGAGGCCCGCGATGACGTGGTGACCGTGTCCGAATACATGCAGACCCAGCTCCAACTGATAGGGCTGAAGGCGACGGTGAAGTCAAGCACGCGGGCGCGGACTGTGGAAATCCAGCGGGCGAAGCAGTTTGCGATGAACACCTCGCGCAACGCGTACACCGACGATGACGTCGTGGACGTGGGCCGCAAGTGGACCAAAGGCGCGGCCCAGAACTATGTCAGCTACTACAACCCGAAGCTGGACGAGCTGATGAAGCTCCAGGCGGAAGCGGTGGACCCCGCCAAACGCTTCCAAGTTATCCAGCAGGTTGACAGCATCCTGATTGAGGACGTGCCCGCGCTCCTCCCGTACTGGGAAGACCAACTCCTGGGGAAAGCCAAGTACGTCAAGGGGCTGGCGGTCGGCACCAACATCTATGCGCTGAAC
>JACPQI010000001.1 GCA_016190545.1 Chloroflexota bacterium | reverse complement strand
TTGAGCACACCATTGACTGGCGGCGCATCGGCAACTATGGGGTTCGTCGCGTCGATGACAGGCTTGCCCGCTAGATTCGCAGCCCCAGCGGCGCGCAGTGCGTCTACCGCAGCGGCGCCCTTGACCGCGAGAACAACCAACTCGCCGAATGCTGCTGCACCTGCGAAACTGGCGACACGACCCCTGGGATGCGTGGCCGTCCACTCCGCAAGCTTGGCGGGGGCGCGCGTGCCAAGTACGACGTCATGACCGTGTTTGATGAAACCGCCTCCTAGCGCCTTCGCCACATCTCCTGATCCTAGAATCCCGATTTCATACAGTTCTCCTGGCATTGAGACGTTGGCGCAACAACAAGCGGCGCTGCAGGCGCTAGGGAGTCAAGTAGGCCTATAAGCCGAGTTCTGTGCTCCTGCTGAACCAGTTTACATCCGCCGAAGCGGGCTTCCTCCTGGAGCAGACGGAGCGGCGACCATCTCTCTGGGCCCGTTGTTGCCAGCGGGCTCTAGCGGCCAACCCGAGGACAGGGCCGGGTACCCTTACGCCCTCCTATTTGGCCTTGCACCGGACGGGGTTTAGCCAGCCAGTTGATCTCTCAACCGCTGGTGGGCTCTTACCCCACCGTTTCACCCTTACCCGCATCCCGATGCTATCGGGACCGCTGGCGGTCTGTCTCTGTGCCACTTTCCGTCGGGTTACCCCGCCCCGCTGTTAGCGGGCGTCCTGCCCGGACGGTGCTCGGACTTTCCTCCCCCGCCAGTGGCGGGAGCGGTCGCCCGGCCTGCTTGGCTCCCTTATGTATTGTACACTAGCAGACCGCTGAGGGACGGCCTAGGGCGCATAGAGCATCCGGCGGCAGCTATTGCACAAGACCACTTCTCGGCTGGCCCGCGCCTTGCGCGCATCGTTCACCGGCACCGCGATGCGGCAGCCCTGGCAGAGGCCCTGCTGTATCTTGGCGATAACAATGCCTCCTACCCGTTGCGCTCTCATCTGCTCGTACTGCCGGAGCAACGCTGGGTCCACCTCCGCCGCCGACTCGGCCCGCTGCGCTTCCAACTCCCGCAGCTTCATTTCTTCGGCCTGGGCCTGAGCGCGCAACTCCCGCTGTTCCGCTTCCCATGTGGTCTCTTCTCGCTGCAACCGCTGGACCAAGTCTGTGCGCTGCGTCTCCATCTGCTCAAGCGCGCTCATCTGCTCCAGGCCCGCCGCCTCCTTTTCTCCCTGGCGGCGTTTCAGCATCTCGCTGTCTTGTTGCAGCGCCACCAGCTCCTTGGGGCTTTTCACGGTCCCGCTATAGAGCTTCAGGTCGACTTCTTTGGCTTTCCCCTCCAGGTCTTTTGCTTCAAGCTCTAACGACTTGCGCGTCTGCTCGGCCTGCCGCGCCTGGTTCTCAATGTCAACAAGCTCTCGCTTGAGATGGAGCACCACGGCGCTGTCCTTGAGCTTGGCCTTGAGCGCTTCCAGCGCCGCCCGCTGGCGAGCGAGCTGCACATCGATCTGCTGTAACTCGTAGACAGGGCCAAGGTCTATCATGCGTGCCGTCTCATGAGAGTCACCTCAACGGGCGTTCACTTTTTCTTCCGTGCAGTGGGCTTTCCCTTGGAGGGCTTGGAGGCCGTTTCCAGCTTGTCCAACCGGTCTTTCAACTGGCGGTTCTCATCCATCACCTTGTTCAGGTCGTCGCGCAGCTTCTTGACCTCGGCCCCCTTGTCCTTGCCCTCCCGCAAAGCGGCGATGGTCTCCCGCGCGCGCCGGACGATACGCCCGTCCAACTCCCGGTCGGCTATGCGCTGGAGGGCTGGAACGGCGCGGTCATCCTTCACGTCGCGCAATGAAACGGCCGTCTGCAGCTTCACCCGGAAGGCTGGGTCTTCCAGCAACTCCTCCAGGTGCTCACGCACCTCTCGCTTGTCCTCGCCGAGCTTGCCCAGAGCCGCAATCGCCGCTTCTCTGGCCCGAGGGGGCTTGCCATACGCGCTCCACTCCTTGGCTAGAGCGATGGCGCGCTCGTCCTTCAGCTCGCCAAAGCCCTCGAATGCGAGCATGCGAATGACATCGGCGTAGGACTCCTTCGCCAGCGCCTTCTCCAGCAACTCGTAGGCGCGTGGCGACTTGGTCCGCCCGATGCTCTTGGCCGCCTCCGCCTCGACAAAGTAGCTGGCGTCCCGCTTCAGCATAGGCGCCAGGGCATCCACCACCGATTCATGCTTGAACTCCCCCAGCGCGGCTACCACCGCCTTGCGCGCCTTGGGGTGCTTCACCTCCAGGCATTCCAGGAGCGCCTGTCGCGCGGCCTCGCTCTTCATTGCGCCCAGGGCTAGGGCTGCCTCAGCCTGCACACCCCAGAACGCATCGCTCTGGACAGCCGCCTTAAGTTTATCCACCGCCTCCGGCGTGCCCAGCTTGCCGAGCGCCTTGGCTGCCAGGACCTTGCCGACGGCGTCATCGTCATGTTCAAGCTGGTAAGAGAGCATGTCCTTAGGCATCTGCAAGTCCACGGTCTTGAGAATCCAGTTCCCATAGTCAAAGGCCGCCATGAGGGGCTTCTGCCGCAACGGAAAGTAAAAGCTATGCTCCTTCTCGCTGACCTGGACGCGCACCGTCTCTTTGACTGTGCTCTTGCCTCTGGGAAGGACAAAGGCCACATCCACCGGCATGCGGAAGATAGGGGCCTGGTCGTCCGTGGCCTGAGTCTGGGTCACAGTGAGCTTTGCCGTTGAGGCGTCCGCGTCCCAGGCGTACTGCACCTTGAACTGCGGGTGCCCGGCCTGATAGACCCACTGATCGAAGAACCACTCCAGACTCCGGCCGGTGGCCTCCCCTATCGCCTGCTGCAAGTCAGGCGTCGTCACCACCGTGGCCTGGTGCTTGCGCGCATAGTGGCGGATAGCCTTCCAGAACAGCTCCTCGCCCAGCACGAAGCGCAGCATGTGCAGCACCCACGACGCCTTCTCATAGAGGTGGCGGTCAAAGAGGTCGATAGGCTCGCGGTAGGTCTTCTGCACAATGGGACGGCGATAGCGGCCTGCGTCCTCCGCCTGATAGGCCAGGCCGTTCTGGTACATCTCGTACACGAACTCGTCCTTGCCCCGGTGGTGCTCGGTGTACAGCGCCTCGAAGTAAGTGGCGAAGCCCTCATTGAGCCAGGCGTGGGCCCAGTTTTGGCAGGTGATGAGGTCGCCGAACCACTGGTGGGCGAGCTCATGGGCGACAAGCGGGTCGCCGGAAAAGTCCAGGTGGGCCCGCTCGTCATGGAGGGCGATGTCCGTCAGTGTGGTGGCGGAGACGTTCTCCATGCCGCCGAAGATAAAATCGGCCACGCAGACCTGGGCGTACTTGTCCCAGGGATACTTCAGGCCGAGGCGCTCGTTGAAGAAGCGCATCATGTCCGGCGTATTGCCCAGAGCCCGCTTGGCATCCTCCTGGCGGCCCTTGGGCACATAGTAGGCGAGCGGGATGCCGTCCACTTTGTCTTTCATCTCCGCGAACTCGCCGACGGCCAGCGATGTGAGATAAGCCACGTGCGGCTTCGCCTGGTACCAGTGATAGGTCTTGGTCTTGCCGCGGTTCGCCTTGACCCCAAGCAGCTTGCCGTTTGACAGGGCGAAGAACGAGGCGGGGACGGTCGCCAGCACCTCTGTAGATGCCCGCTCATCTGGGAAATCGTGGCAGGGGAACCAATAGCGGGAGTCCTCGTCCTCGCCTTGCGTCCAGGCCTGCCACGGCTTGTTCGGGTAGCCGGCGTCCGGGCCGACAAAGTACATCCCCTTGCGCGGCGAGGCAGCATAGGCGATGATCACCTGGAACTTGCGATTGGCCTTGCGGGGCCGTGGCAGGTACGCTGTCAACTTATCGCCGTCGTAGTCGAACGACAGCTTGCGGCCACCATCCAACCGCACGCCCTTGACGTCCAGTTCCCGCGCGTGGAACTCCAGCTTGCGCAGCCCATCGTTGATGGCGGCGACGGTATGGGTCACTTCGCCGGCGATGTGTTTCTTGTGTAGGTCCACGCGAAGTTCGATTTTGATGTGGTGCACTTTGAAGGAGCGGTCCGGGGCGTAATGGACCCGATCGCCGGGCAACGGGAACGGACGAGAAGAGCGCGCGGCCTGCTCTCCTGCGCCGCAACCAAGCAAGAAACGTTCACAACGATGGGACATGAGTACAAGGCTCCCTTCGTGAAGTGTTCAAGGCTACCAAGCATTATAAAGGCTGATGGAAAGATGTGTTGTGGCGCAGAGAGGCGTGCCAGCGTCGGGCCGCCGTCCTTGCTGCGCCAACGGATGTACAATGCTGTTTAGATAACCCAAGAGGAGGCTATACCAATGGCTATTGATCCGGTTTGCAAGATGCAGGTTGACGAAAAGACCGCCCAGTTCAAGTCCGAGCACGGCGGACAGACCTACTACTTCTGCGCCAAGGGGTGCAAGATCGCTTTTGACAAGGACCCGCACAAGCACCTGGGGCACCACGCCCACTAGCGCTTGGTTGCTCAAATACCGGGACATCCCA
The DNA here is from genome assembly GCA_016190545.1 of Chloroflexota bacterium. The sequence continues at coordinate 2,048 of JACPQI010000001.1, read as the reverse complement.
TCAATGTTCCTGGAGAGTCCAGAGGGGCGAAGCCCCTTTGGCGGGGACACTGGGGGTGTCCCCCCGGAATTTTTCTCCTCCCCCTTTCAGGAAAGGAAGGGGGACACAGGGGATGGTTTGTTGCCCGAGAGTGCGAGGCCCTGCGGGTAGAGAGCCTTTCGTATCGGGTTTGATACAAGTAAGTGCCAGGAGCCTATGCCAGCCCTCACACCACTTGTTGGGTAAGGCAAGAGGAAAGCCTGGCTAATGTCCTTTCCCCTGCTCCAAGCCAGGCGCGTTGTGCGTGTCGGGGAGCGGAGCCTTGTCCGCCTGCTCCCGCAGAGCGGTGGCATCGTGGGCAAGGCGGCGGAGGCCGTCCAGGAGCTGCCGATAGGTGTCTATCACCTCGAACTGCTGCCCCAGGTGCTTCTGGAACATCTGGTTTAGCGCCGTGATCTCCCGAAGCCGCTGCTCCAGCTGGCCCGTCTGCTCGGCCAACTCCTGACGCAACCGCCGCTCTTCCACGATCCGCGCTTGGAGCTCCTTGGCGTAAATCTCCAGTTGCTGTCGGCTCAGCGTGTGGAAGGTCCGCACAACATCATCGTGGCTCGTCATAGGCTTGCCCCCTTTGGTCTGAGTACACCAGCGTTTGATTTCTTACCGCGGAATGAATTCCGCAGCCCGCCTGAGGCGGGTTCCTCTATGCCGCCCCGACGTGTCGGGGCGGTAAAAGAACTTCTGCGCTGTTACTTAGTCCATCCCGAGAAGCTCGTAAAGTTTATCCAGGAGAGCCGTGGGGCTGAACGGCTTTGTGAAGTAGTGGTCCGCCCCCGCCTCAAAGCCTTTTCTCTTGTCTGCGTCCTGGCTCAGCGCCGTCAGTATCACCACCCTGGTCTTGGCGGTCTGCGGGTCCCGCTTCAGCGCCCGGCACACCTCAAAGCCGTCCTTCTTGGCCATCATCACATCCAGGAGCACCACGTCCGGCTTCTCACGACGCGCCAGCGCCAGCGCCTCTTCCCCATTCCTCGCGAAAAGCAGCTGGTACTGGTCGTTCTTGCCGATGGTGGCGGACAGCAGGATTAGAACGTCTTCCTCGTCATCGGCGAGAAGCACCTTTTTCACTGGCGTAGACATCTCCACCTCCTGGCCTTGCGTGTAAGTACTCAGGCAGTTGTATTTTTGCGGCGGAATGAATTCCGCAGCATGCCGCCGAATAAGTTCGGTGGTAAAAGAACCCTTGCATTGGTACGCAGCCTTTCGCTCACGGAATGACAGCGGGCAAGGAAACGTAGAACGTCGAACCGCTTCCCAGCTTGCTTTCCACCCAGACCTGTCCTTTCATAAGCTCGACAAGCCCTTTCACGATGTAGAGACCAAGGCCAGTCCCCCGGATGCTGGCCGTTTCCGGACGCCGGATGCGCGAGAAGGTGGTGAACAGCCGCTCCTGGTCCTTCGGCGCAATGCCCATTCCCTGGTCGGCGACCGACAACACCACATGACCACGTCCCGCGTCAAAGCCAGCCGTGACAGTGATGTTACCCCCTTCCGGGCTGTACTTGACCGCATTATCCAGCAGGTTGGTCAGAACCTGGTTGAGCTTGTCCCTGTCCGCCAGCGCCAGCGGACACTCGGAGGGGATAGCGATAACGAACTCGTGCTTGTCCGTGAGCAGCCGTATGACCGACATGGTTTCCTCGATCAAGTGGGGAAGGGGAACAGGCTCGATGGTGAGGGAGAGCTTGCCGGACTGGATGCGCGACACGTTCAACAGGTCGTCCACGATATTCGCCACCCGCAGCGAGTTGCGTTGAATGCGCTCCAGCCACTCCTTGCGCTTCGGGGGAGGCGGGTCCCGCTGAAGTAGCAGCTCCGTGAACCCCATAATGGAACTCATCGGCGTGCGGATCTCGTGAGAGGCGATGGAAACAAAGGCGTCTTTGCGCCGGTCCAGGTCTTTCGCCTCTGTCACCTCATGAATCACCAGACCAAGCAAGCGCTCACCGGACTCAAGGGGGATGGGGAATACCGTGACGGAAAACTCCCGGCGATGAGGTCGCGCCACGGTTACC
>JACPQI010000123.1 GCA_016190545.1 Chloroflexota bacterium | reverse complement strand
GTGCAGGCGGTCCGGCAGAGTGCGGATGGTGAACTGGGCTGGCTGCACGCGGCCCTCCTCCACCTCCTCCCACGTCAACGGCGTAGACACCGGGGCGCCGGGCAGCGCCCGGAGGCTGTAGGGGCTTGCCAGCGCCTTCCCGAAGTCGTTCTGCCGGTAGTCCATGAGCACCTTGCGCGGGTCGCGTTGGGTGGTGAAGTTGATGGTAGCCAACCGGGGCATGGCCTGGACCATGACCCGAGCGGCCAGGCGCGCCCACTCCAGCACCTGGGTGAAGGTGTAGTCGCGCCGGATGCCCACGACCACGTGCAAGCCCGCTCCGCCGGTGGTCTTGACGTAGCTCATGACCCCGATCAGGTCGAGCAGGCGCCGCAGCAAGAGGGCCACCGTCCGCGTGTCTTCGAATCTCGCTTGGGCGCCGGGTATGAGATCGAACACCACCTGGTCCGGGCGGTGTGGGTTGTCGGCGTGGCAGAGCCAGGGGCGAAACTCCACCACATCCTGGTTGACGAACCAGCCCAGGGTTTCAAGGTCTTGCACCTGGTGCACGTGGGGCTGCTCTTGCCGTCGCTGGTCGATCCAGCCCGGAATGCGTGGCACGAAGGAAGGCCGCTTCTCTTCCTGGCCTCCAATGCCGTGTGGGAAGGCGACCAGGTCTACAGGGCGGCCACGCAAGTGCGGGACGATGACCGGCCCCATGTGCCGGTAATATTCGACAAGCTCTCCTTTGAGTATCCCTTCGCCTGGCCAGAAGAGGTGCTCGGGCCTGGCGGCGTGTGCGACTTTTCCATTGGTGCGGCGCGGCGCGCCTGATTCCATGATGTACTCCACAATGAAAAGAGATTAAGTACAAACCGCTGAGCGCCCTTAGCGTACACGCCCCGGGGCCGTTCGGCAAGGGCCAAAAGTACGAACTTCTCTCCTCTCTTTCCGTTCTCTGTTCCCAGTGTGGAGGGCGGACTTATCCGCTTGACGCGGGAATGGAAGGGCGGTGATAATGCCAGTGGCCGTCGGAACGATCGGGACTGCTGGCACAGGACAATCTGGTAGCGGCCTGGTCGCGGCGCGACACAGGCCGAGGAGGGCAGTCATGAACTGGGTAGACGCTGTTATCCTGCTGGGTCTTGCCGCCGGGGGATTCACCGGGTGGAGGATGGGGCTTATCGGAGGCATCGCATCCATTCTCGGCATTGTCTTGGGTGTGCTCGTCTCCGGCAAGTACCACAGCGGCCTGGCTGGCAAGCTGGAGTCGCTGCAGACGGAGACGGTGGACGGCTCCACCATCGTGGCCTTCGTCATCTTGTACCTTGTGGTGTTCATCGCAGTCCACTTCGCGGGCATGATTGTGCGCGGCGTCTTCCGCGCCGTGACGCCGCCCATGGTGGATGGGCTGGCGGGCACCGGTCTGGGCGTGGTCGGGGCGGGCTTCATGCTCGGTGCCCTGTGCATCCTGTTCGGGAACTTTGCGGGAGGCGGGTTCCAAAAGGATATCCAGGACTCGTCGATGGCCCGCTTCCTGGTGGACAAAGTCCCTGTCGTAGTCTCCCTGCTGCCGGACAAGTTCCAGGAGTTGGCAGTGTTGCGTAAGCTGCGGTAAACTCAGAGGCATCGAGAGAGAAGAGGACTGAGCGTGCTCGATTATCTGGCGCTGGTGTTGAACCAGAATTATGAGCCGCTGAATGTGTGCAACATCCGGCGCGCCATCGTCCTTGTGCAACAGGGCAAGGCCGAAATCCTGGAGAACGGCCGCGGCGACATCCGCTCCGTCTCTTCCGTCTTCACCATCCCCTCGGTCATCCGCCTGCAATACCACATCCGCCGCCCGCTTCGAGGCCGCAAGCTGACCCGGCGCGAGGTGTTCTTGCGAGACCGCTTCACCTGCCAGTACTGCGGCAAGGTGACCAGGGAGCTGACGCTGGACCACGTCATCCCCCGGAACCGGGGAGGACGCCACACCTGGGACAACATGGTCGCGGCTTGTGTGCCATGCAACCATAGGAAGGCGGCCCATACGCCGCCCGAAGCCCGTATGCGACTCCTCAAGCGCCCCGCGCCGCCTCCCCTCAACCCCTACCAGGTCTTCTACCCCTACCTCCATACCTACCAGGAGTGGCAGAAGTTCGTGCCCTACCCGGAGGGCTGGCTGCGCGGGCCGTCCTAGGCTTTGGGTCCAGTACGGTGAGCGTTCTTCTAGCGCTCTTTGCCCGGTGGACAGTACCAGAGCCTCGCATTCATAGGGGTAACGGGCCTCAGGATGCGCGCTCTGAACGACCCTTTAGCGGCCTCCCGACACGGCCTGCTGTGCAAACTGCGGCGCTATGTAATCCGCGAGGTTGACCTTGGTCAAGTCCGCAGGAGATTGGATCGCAGGAAAGAAATTCTTGTTCGACTTGTGGATCGCCTCAACGGATACCTCCGGCGTGTTGGGGATGGCTGGCTGATAGATGGGAAGAAGAATGTCAACATACCGTCGCTCCAGTTCCGGCAGTCCGGAACGCAACAGGGCATCTATCGCAATCTTGGTGTCGCTATGAATGAGCTGTTGAGCCCGATACACGCCACGCGTCAGGGAGAGAACCACGTCAGGTTTGTTCGTTGCGAATTCTCGGGTGGTGACGAGCGCATGCCCTGCAAGGCCTGTTAGTTCTTGTATATCACCTCGGGACTGGTTGACCAGTAAGACTGCCCCGTCATCCGCCAACGCCTTCTCCAGGTACGGGGTGTGAGCATACAGAGCATCCACGCGTTTCTCTGCGAAGGCTGCATTCTGCCCCTCGCCCGGGATAATGACCGTCTGAATGTCTTGCGCGATGTCCATACCTACCGAGGCAAAGAGGATACGCAAGCGGGTTTGAGGGCCGACTGCTACTCCAATCTTGAGGCCTCGCATGGCCGTCAAGCGTTCCCTCAGAGGCGCCTGAGGCGAGAGGTTGCGCTCGGTGGCGACATCTTTACGCACAATGAGGTTGATCGGGTCATTGTGGAGAAGGTTGGCAAAGACTACGATAGGCCGTTCCTGAGCGATTTGTTGGATGTAGATAGGGGGCTGCAGCAGGGCCACGTCCCCTCGGTCCTGTAGGAGAAACTGAGGAGCGCCCATGGGGTTGGGTGGCACTACGATCTGCACATCCAGGCCCGCTTCCTTGAAAAACCCTGCGCCCAGAGCCACCCAGAAATTCAGGTATTGGAGGTTATCGGCGTCAGGGATAATGAGCCGGACCGTGGACGTAGGCACTTCCGTGGTAGCAGTAGGCGTCGGTGCCGGCGTAGGAGTAGCTTTCGGCGTCGCGGTAGGCATTGCAATAGGTGTCGCTGTAGGTGTGGACGTCGCCGTGGGAGAGGGTGTCGCTGTGGCATCCGATACCGGCGTGGGTGTAGGTGTTGGCGTCGGAATCGCGGTGGGCGTGGGGGATGGCATAGTCGTGGTCTGAGGTGCAAGGGTGTTTGTCGGTACAGGAGTGGGGGCAGCGCCAGCACAGGCCGCCAGCACGACTATACTGACAGCGGCTGTTGCTACTGCAATCACTGGTCTCATCACCTGCCTCCCGGCTGCCCCTCATCTTCGTGGTTGGATCATGGTATCACACTACGCTCGTATCCTGAATCAAGAGTTCGTTCACAGCATCGTGCGATGAAGGCCAAGATTTGATCTGCCGTTTTGGTCCAGACGAAGGGCTGGGGCTACGTGTTGTAGGTCTCCCGGTAGCGCGTAATAGCCAACTCCAACTCACGGGTGCTGCGGAAGGCTCCACGCCGCACCTGCTTCTCCGTCAGCACCGAGAGAACCAGCGTTCGACCAGGTTTAGCCAGGAGTCGTCACCGTCGCTGTGCTACGCCCCTTCGTCCTCGGCGGGGGCCTCGTCTTCGTCCTTGACGGCTGGCTCCGACTGCGGCCTGACCTTGCGCTTCACCTGGTCGAGCGGGAACTGTGCCACGGTCTGCTCGCCCTCTGCTCCCACCAGCACGGACACGAGTTGTTTCAGCGGATGGCCCACGATGACCTTGGCATCGCCCTGGGGAGTGATGACCCACTCGCCTATCTTGGGCAGCTCCCGGCGGAACTCGCGGTATTGCTCGTACTCATAGCGGAGGCAGCAGCGGAGCCTGCCGCACGCGCCAGCCAGATTGAAGGCATTGAGCGGCAACTCCTGCTCCTTGGCCATGCGCATAGAGACAGGCGAAAACTCCGTCAACCAGGTGGAGCAACAAAGCTGCCGCCCGCACCGCCCCATGCCGTCGATGAGCTTGGCTTCATCGCGGGCGCCCACCTGTCTCAATTCCACCTTCGTCTGGAATGCAGCGTTGAGGTCCTTGAGCAGGTTGCGGAAGTCCACCCGGTCTTCGGCGCCGAAGTGGAAGATAAGCTTGCCGTCCAGGATGTATTCCGCCTCTACCAGCTTCATAGGCAGGTTGTGTTTTTGGGCCAACTCCCGGCACTGCTCCAGGGCCTGGGCCTCCTTGGCCTTGAGTTCATCGCGGCGGCGCAGGTCTTCTACGGCAGCCTTGCGGACGATGGGGAACAGCGGCGTCTTGATCTGGCTGGCGATGAGCTGCTGCGGGGTGATGACCACCCACCCCATCTCCTGGCCCCGGGGAGTGTCAGCCACCACGTAATCATTCACTTCCACCGCCAGGCCGCCGGTCTCGTAGAACTGGAGCTTGCCAGCCCGGCGGAAGCGGACGCCAACGATGTCAGGCATGCGGTCTATCCCATCCTTCTAGAGCTAGAGGAGAAAACACCAGCATCCCTCTATCATAACCTATGCCACGGCTCCTGCAAGGGCAGCCGCTCTCAGACCTGCCCGATTCCGACGTTTGTGGAGAGCGTCGCGCCCTCTTATCACAAGGAGGGGCAACTGATTTTTACATACGGTGACAGGGGGGATTAGCACTCGGATGGCGAGAGTGCTAAAATAGGGGCTTGGACAATTCCATTCGATGGAAGGAGATGTGACTATGGCCCGAACTTTTCAACCCCTTGCAGACCGCGTCGTTGTCAAGGCCCTCCAGCGTGAGGAGGTCACCAAGAGCGGCATCGTGCTGCCCGACACCGCGAAGGAAAAGCCCCAGGAAGGCGAAGTGGTGGCGGTCGGCCCAGGCCGGGTCGGCGACGACGGCAAGCGCATCGCCCCCGAGGTGAAGGTGGGCGACCGCGTGGTCTACGCCAAGTACGCCGGCTCCGAGGTCAAGGAGGACAATGTGGAGTACGTCATCCTCCGCGAGTCGGACATCCTGGCCAAGATCAGCGGCAAGTAAGCGACAAAGGAGAAAGGCATGGCTAAGCAGATTCTTTTCGATGAGGCGGCCCGGCAGGCCCTCCGTCGCGGCTGTGACGCCTTGGCGGACGCGGTGAGAGTCACCCTAGGCCCCAAGGGCCGCAACGTTGTGCTGGACAAGAAGTTCGGCCCCCCCGTGGTG
>JACPQI010000122.1 GCA_016190545.1 Chloroflexota bacterium | reverse complement strand
GGTAGCACTCGTGGTAGACGCGGGAGAGCCGGATTTGTCCGGCGCCCAGGTAGGCCCGGCCCGCCGTGCTGACGAGGCGGTTCGACCATTCGACGTGGTAGCGGGGCAATTTGCCGCCGAAGTAGCGGCGGTTCAGCTCATCGTAGAGGTGGTGAAGGTCCTCGGGAAGTCGCAAATGTGCCTCTTTCTAGACCCGCTAGTCGATTGACAAGGGAGTCCAATTTATATAAGTTGTGACTTGTAAAACAAAGATGATCAAATCCTACACCATAGGTTACGAGAAGTTCACCCTCGACGAGTTTCTCGTCTTGCTGAAGGCACATGAGATCAAGCAACTCGTTGATGTCCGATACAACCCCTTCAGTCACAAGCCAGGTTTCAGCAGGTCTCAATTAACTGCCAAGCTTCAAGAAACCGGAATCACCTATGTTCATTGCGGTGAATTAGGTTCCCTGCCAACGACGCGTAAGAATCTCCAGGATAGTGGTGACTATCAAACATTTTTTAAGAGCTATCGAGAGCAACTGCGGAGCAAAGCGACGGTACTTATGCACATCATAGGGCTTTTGCAGGAAAATCCCTCAGCGATTATGTGCTTTGAGGACAGATATACTCACTGCCATAGGAGCGCGTTATGTGTGGCACTCACAATGAAATCAAATGGCAATGAGCTTGGCTTTGAGCATTTGTCCCATCTTAGTTATCGACTATTGCCAAAGCACTTTGCAAAGTCTGCGTTGGTGCAGGCGGGTAGAATAGCCCAATAACGATCCAGTTGCTCGGGTGCCGGAACATCGTGCCGACGTAGAAATACGTAGCGTTCTTGGAAATCATCTCATTCTCGTATCGTTGACGTAGCTTCGGCTCCCATCCCGATCCATAGGTTTTAGACCATTTTCTCCAAGACTCGTGGATTTCCCAGTCAACAATCATCATCTTGTGTGCCCGTTCGCATTTCGTGTCGTCGCAGAGGAATTCATACGAGAACTTATGGGGAATCTTCTGTAAAGGGGAGGGAGCTTTAGCGCCGAACAGGGACAGTTGGGCTAATTTGGCCTCCTGTTCTTCCCGCCATTCATCATCCGAAGGCTCAATTGCCAGGCGTAGGATACGTTTGGGCTTGATAATGCCTAAAGATTGCCGAGTTCTAGCTTGCCGCTCCCGCAGTTCTTCGATAGATTGGGCTTGTAGTGGGAGGATGAGTTTCCTTCTCTCCTCCCAGCCTTTTGCTTTCCCAACGACTTTCATGGAGTCGGGGTCGGGGACATAACTCTCTGGTCTCGGATCATGCGATTTGACAGCGCTAACCTCGATCCAATCGTATTTCTGAAACTTCCGACTATCAGCCAGTGAGCGCGAGTTCAAGGGAAAGAGGCGAATCCACTCCTGCCCAGCTGTTATTCCAGCCGTACAGGAGCTCTCTATTACTGAGCGGGAGGGTTCGGGATAGGCACGAACAGTAACGAGAACCCGCAGAAGGTTTTGGTTACGCATCGTCTTCTATCATATTCTCTTTAACGTCGTGAAGCTAGCTTCTCAACGGGGATTTCATCCAGATTTGGAATTGGCCTCTACCTGCTCTGCTGCCCATACTCTCTCGTGACCTGGGCCTGGAAGTCCCGCTGCTGGTCGGTCCACCAGGTCTTGATGTAGGCGAGGACGGCGTCCACATCCTCTTGCGACATGTCGCCTCTGAAGGAGGGCATCGGCAAAACGCCTCCGCCCCTCTGAAATCCGTCCAGGATGTTGAGGGCGAGCTGCTGGTGCGGGTGGTGCCAGGTGTGGCCGTTGGCGTTGTGCTTGGGCGGGATGTCCTCCAGTCGGCCCCCGGTTGCGCCGCCGTGGCAGCTCACACAGTTCTTCTTGTAGAGGGCGCGGCCCTCCTCCTTGATGGCGGTCTTGCCGGGCGGCAGGGCGGCGGACGCGCCGCCGCAGGAGGCGGCCACAAGCGCAGCGAGAACAAGCGCGAGGGGGATCATGCGTCTCACGATGGTTTTCATGGTCATTGGTTGGGTTGCGTCTGGCTATTGTACAGTAGGGGCGCAGCATGCTGCGCCCCTACACCGAGAACACCCGTCGTCAACGCGCCAGTTCTACGATGGTGACACCGTAGTCGCCGTCGCCGTAGTCGGCGTAGCGGTGGGAGTGGACCAGCGGGTGGTGGGCCAGCGTCTCCTGTACCGCCTGCCGCAGGGCGCCGGTGCCCTTGCCATGGTTGATGCGCACGCGCAACCGGCCCTGGGTGAAGGCGTGGTTGAGGAAGTGGTCCAGCTTCCGCTGGGCCTCTTCAATGGTCAGCCGGTGAAGGTCTAGCTCGTCGTCCATATCCCTGCCACATTCTCCCATAAGCGTGGTTGAAACCCTACGTTACCCAGTATAATTGCCCTACCATGACAGCGGAGCCGCGCAAGGATAGCGTCGTCACCAAGACCGGCGACAAGGGCGACACGGGCCTCCTCTACGGGGGCCGCGTGCCCAAGGACGACCTGCGCGTGGAGGCCTACGGCACTGTCGACGAAGCGGTCTCGGCCTTGGGCCTGGCCCGCGCCCTCAGCGACAAGCCACGCATCAAGGACGTCCTGCTCAAGGTCCAGAAGGAGCTGTTCCTGGTCGCGGGCGAGCTTGCCACGCACCAGGACGACTACCGCAAGCTGGAAGAGCACTTTATGACTTTGACTCCCAAGATGGTGGCCGACCTGGAGCAAATCGTCGATAACCTTGAGGCGGAGATAGGCGTACCCAAGACTTTTCTGGTACCGGGCGCTACGCCAGCCGGAGCCGCCCTCGACCTGGGCCGCACCATTGTGCGCCGCGCCGAGCGGCGCGTTGTGACGCTCCAGCGGCAAGGTATGCTTCACAATCCGGAAGTGCTCCGCTATCTCAACCGCCTCTCCGACCTGGTCTACGAGCTTGCCCGCTATGAGAACAAGGGCAGCGGCCCGGAGGTCCCTATCAGTGGACGCAAGAGCAAGGGCTGAACAGTCTCGTACCACCGCTACGTTTGCCCTTTCCGTTGCGAAAGGCGCTGTAGGGGCGAGTTTCAAACCCGTCCTCCGTGTGCCGTTCGCGCTGAGCCGAGCGCAGCGAGCCCTCGAGCGTCAGCGAAGGGTCTTGTCGAAGCGCGTCGCGCTTGTTCTCCTCGTCATGGCAGCCTTGCTTGTCGGCACGTCGTGCGGCGGCAGTGCGAAGGCCAGCCTTCCCGCGTCCGCGACGCCCTACAGCTTCGTGGCCGAGGACGGCCTCACCCTGCAGGGTCACCTCTTTGGCAGCGGGCCGGTCGCTGTCATCCTGGCCCACGCCTTCAACAAGGACGAATCGAGTTGGTACCCCCTGGCCGATGACCTGGCGAGGCGCGGCTTCCAGGTGCTCACCTTCAATTTCCGTGGCTTCACTGGGTCACAGGGAACCAAGGATGCGACAAAGCTGGACCTGGATGTAGCCGCCGCCGTGAAAGCCATGCGCGAGCAGCAAGGGGCGATGGCTGTGTTCCTGGTCGGGGCCAGCCTGGGCGGCACCGCCTCGCTGAAAGTCGCGGCGCGGGAGCGGGTGGCGGGCGTCGTCACCCTCTCGGCGCTCATGGAGTCGCGGGGCCTGGCCGTAGACCAGGACGTGCCGCGCATCACCGCGCCCAAGCTGTTCCTGGCCAGCCAGCGCGATACCTCCGCTTCTCAGAGCGCCCGCGACTTCACCGGCCTGGCCCAGGAGCCGAAGCAGACTATCTACCGCACCGGCGACTCCCACGGCGCCGATATGCTGAAAGGCGACCAGGGCAGCCCGGTGAAGCAGGCAATTCTGCAGTTCCTCCTTCGTTACCGGCCCCAGGAGGCGGCGCAGTGACGCGGACGCCCCACATCGCTATCATCGATTACGGCGCGGGCAACCTGCGCAGTGTGGCCAAGGCTTTCGAGCGGCTGGGCTACCCGCCTCAGGTGACTAACAGCCCCAGCGACGTGCTGAAGGCCGACGCCGTGGTGCTGCCCGGCGTGGGCGCCGCCGGTGATACTATGCGCACCCTCACGGGCCTGGGCCTGGATGATGCGGTGCGCAAGACCATCGCCGCTGATAGGCCCTTCTTTGGCGTGTGCCTGGGGCTGCAACTCCTGTTCGAGAGCAGCGAGGAGGGCGGCGCCGAATGTCTGGGACTCCTCCAGGGCCGCGTGCGCCGCTTCGCGGGAAATCTGAAGGTGCCACACATGGGTTGGAACCAGGTATCACAGCGGCAGGCCCACCCGCTGTTCACGGGCGTGCCGGACAATTCCAACTTCTACTTCGTGCACAGCTACTACCCGGAGCCTGCCGAAGCCACCCTGGTCATCGGGGAGACCAGCTACGGCGTCGCCTTTTGCAGCGCCCTGGCCCGCGGCAACCTGGTCGCCACCCAGTTCCACCCGGAGAAGAGCGGCGACCTGGGCCTTAAACTCTATGACAACTTCGTGCGCTATCTGGTGCTGGCGCAGAAACCCATCGCCAGCGCGTAGGGGCTATAGCATTGGTAGGAGAGGTCGGGGAACCTAGGTTCCCCGACAGGGGCATGGGGGGGTGTCCCCCATCGTCTCTTTCACTTCCCCCTTCTCTTGACAGGAGAAGGGGTCAGGGGGATAAGGTTGTGCATATTATTCCCGCCATTGATATCCGGGGCGGCAAATGCGTCCGCCTGGCCCAGGGCGACTACGCCCGCGAGACCATCTTCTCCGCCGACCCGGTAGCTATGGCGCAACAGTGGGTACGGCAGGGCGCCACCCGCCTCCACGTCGTCGATCTGGATGGGGCCGCCACGGGCCGGCCCCATAACCTGACGCTCATCGAGCGCATCGCCCGGGAAGCGGGGTGCGCGGTGCAGGTCGGCGGCGGCATCCGCGACCTCGCCACCGTCGAGCGGCTGCTGGCGCTGGGCGCCGACCG
>JACPQI010000011.1 GCA_016190545.1 Chloroflexota bacterium | reverse complement strand
TGCGGGCGCCGACGCCCCGGATGTAGTCGGCCATGCTTTTGGCCGAGACGGAGGTGGGCGTGACGTTGATCATGTGAATGGACGAATGCTCTACGTAGACGTGGGGCCGGCTGGCCAGCTTCTTCACATCGCTCAGGGGAAACTCGGACCAGAAGGCGAGGGGATTGCTGACGATGATGGCCTTCACGCCAGCCTTCTCCGCCTCATCGACGATGGTGAAGGTCTCTTTGAGCGAGCAGTAGCCAGCGTCCAGCATGGCGCCGTACTTGGCGACGAGCCGGATGACGTCCCTGACATCAGGCAGGAGCTTGCCGGACTTATCGACCACCGGGATGGAAGGCTCAGGGGTCTCCAGGGCGCCGCTCTTGTGCAGCGCCTTCTTGCCCAGGCGCTTGCGGAAGTTGGCGGCGTGGGCGTTGGGCAGACAGACCAGTTTCCCGCCTTGAGCGAGAGCCGCCTCTGTGCCGAGGACGTTGACGCCACCCACGAAACCCTCTAGAAGAATGCAGCCCCAGACCGGGAAGCCGGTGACTTCCTGGGCTATCTTGCCGCGCTCCACGGTGCTGCTGATGTGGCCCCGGATGAGGATGCCCGCCATGCCAGCCTTCTTGTACTCTCGGGCCGCCTCAATGTCGGACCAGTGGCGGTCGTAGAGGTCGGGCTTGGAATGGACGTGGAGGTCGTAGGCGCCCCTGATGATGGCGCGGGCCTTGGCGGAACCGGTGTAGCTCTTTGTCGCTGTCGTCATCGCCGGGCCAACTCCTTGATGGATTTGACGGGTGTGCCGTCCTTCTTTGCGATGGGCACGGTGACCGAACGGGAAATGCCCACGCTGGACATCCAGCAGGAGTGCTTGCCCGCTCCACCGGCCATGATGATGTGGATGTCTTTCATATCGGTGACGACCGGCACCAGGGCATGGTCGTCCACCGTGCTGAACCACTTGGGCATAGGAAGCATGCTCCACATACCGCCCTTCTGGCGCTTGTACATGGGCAGGCGCGCGTTCTCGTAGATGTAGCGCCGCACGTCCTCCTTGGAGAAACCGTCTTTGGCGATGATGGTGGCGTGCTCGGGGCCGAAGCACACGAAGAAGTCGCTGTTCAGGGTATAAGTCTGGTTCGAGCCCATGGTGGCGATGGAGTCGCAGGCGGTGATGAGCACGCCCTCGGCGTGGTTGCTGACGTGGTCGTTGATGTTGTGGGGGTTCTCCATGGCGCCCACGGTGACCGTGGTGACGTCCTTCGGATAGCCGTGCTCCACCCGAAACGGCTCCCAGGGGCTTTCGTCCTCGTTCTCGGCGAAGCAGTAGCTGAACTTGCCTGGCTGGCCGTGGGTGGCCTTATCGACGGGGCCTGGCGTGGCGCCACCGCAGTTGAGCATGACCAGGCGCAGCGCCCGGCCTATGGTGGCGTTGGCCCGCCAGCCAGGGCCCAGGCAACCAGAGCCGGCGTTGACGTTCAGCTCCTTGGCGATGGGCCCGCTGAGGAAGACCATGGCGCCGCAAGGATGGGTGGTGGCCTGGATGCCCATGAGATTGAACTGCTTGTGCTCCATCGCCTGGAGGGCCGCCAGAACGACCGGAAAATACTCCGGCTTGCAGCCCGCCATGACGCAGTTGACGGCGATGCGCTCAATGGTGGTCTCCCACAGGGACGGCGCCATATAGGAGAAGACCTCGTTCGGGTCCCGGTCTGCGTACTGGAGCATGGCGCGGACCCGCGCCTCCGTCGGAGGCACGATGGGCAGGCCGTCCGTCCAGCCCTGGCTGTAGTATTCGTCAAAGATGGCGTCCAAGTCATCGGGCAGGCTTACTCTCTCCCCCTTGAGGGGCGCAGTCTGGACCATAGGCGTCTCCTTAGGAAGCAATAGAAACTGAGCTACTTGACTTCACCCACGCTCTTCTTGGGCAAGGTGTACTTTTTGCCGCGATACTCCTCTTCCAGGAGCTTGGCCGGCTTGGTCAGGCCCTCCGCCACCTGGTCGACGACCTGGGCGGCGATGCGGTCCAACTCCTCGGGCGACCGGGTAGCGTTCGGGTGAGGCACGATGATGAGCGGCAGGCCGTGCAGGCCCATGCCCTTGGCTTCCGTGTTCGCCAGGGGAGCGAACTGGTCCGTGCAGAACGAGACCGCCGCAGCGCCGCGCTGCTCCATCTCTATCGCATCGTGGATACTCCACGAGGTGCAGCCCCCTCAGTCACCCATGCCGGTGATGGCCACATCGATTTTCTTGGGGAAGGCGTTGAGCCGATCCGTCAACGGCTCATAGTTCCACCATTGGGAGGTGTTGCTCATGCGCTTGAAGGTGACCACCTCGGCGATTTTGAAGCGCTGGCCCAGGAGCTTAGCCACCCGCTCCATGAGGGGGCCGGCGTTGGGCTTGCCGTTGTCCATGAGTGCGACGACTTTGTTGTCCAGGGTCTCCGGCCGGGCTACCAGCCCTTTGCTGTTGGCGCGCGGCTTGGCCTTAGGCACGAAAAGCTCAATGGTGTTCTTTGTCGACATCGCGCTCCTCCTTTCCTTGGACTACGAAATGCAATATGACATACCAACGAGTAGCTCACACGCCATTGTCCCCCATGATAGCGCAAGCGTCAATGGCCTGGCGGCGCTTCGCGCCGCGCCGGCCTTGCGGCTTCCCAATTACAGCAATGTAAGTCCATTTGGCTGCCCTGCAATTGTAAGAAGTTACTTTCACCGTCTAAAGACAACGCCGGCCGGAGATGAGCGTTGGGTTGTGGCACCAATCAAAAAGTGGACCGCCCTCTCATCAGCCCGATAGTTTACATCAGTATTCGGCACTATTTGTGGATAGACCACGGTAGCTCGCATTGGAGTCAAAGCGCCCTCGGCTGTTGGCTCATTCACACGAACATGCCACAACGGAATATCTATAGGCCTGGTCGCTCCGGAATATATCTCCAGCCATGTAGCGAAGCTCGGATCGATGCCTGACAGCCCATTTCTGTAAGGGAATCTAAGCGCACCAGCCCACGTGGTCCGACCGGCGGCCCTGTTTGTTATCCAGAGTCCAAACCACTTCCCTTCGGCATCTTGATCCATGGCGGCAATCCGCATGGAGTATTCACCCGTGGTCCATTCATAAGCCAGGCGCACCCCGATGAAATTACCTTCGTGTCCAGCAGACTCGGTCCACCCGCCTTCGGAAACTCGAGCGTTGGCGAGGTCACGAGTCTCCCATCGAGAGAAAATCAAGCCTTTACCTCTCGGCCCACGAGCGGGATCAGACACATTCGTCTGAAGTCCGAAATAGAACCCGATATTGGAAATGATGCCCTGAGCAAACTGGAGGTACAGTCCATTGTCCCGGGACACGTCGTTGTAGATGGTGAAGGTAAACTCAACAGACTGAAGATTGCCCCTGGCCCAGTCCCACCAAACGTACCCTAGCCCCTGGGGTAGTGCGTAGGTCCGATTCAGGTCGGGCGTGGGTGGGGGGGATGCGGTACGAGTCGGCGTGGGTGTAGGCGAAGGAGGACGTGTTGGAGTGGGCACAGGAGCCGGTCTTTGAGTCGGCGTGGCTGTGGGAGGCACTCGTGTGGGTGTGGGTATTGGTATAGCTGTAGGTGTAGAAGTTGGAGTAGGAACAGCAGTAGCAGTAGCCGTCGATAGCGGTGTGGGTGCAGGCGTTGCCGTCGGGGTCGGTGTAGGATTCGGGGTGGGGGTGGGTAAGGGCGAAGGCGTCGCAGTTTCTGTCGGCGTCGGGGACGGGGTTGCTGTGGGACTGATACAAGCCGTGAGCCACATGAGCCCCGCGGCTAGAACCAGTATCACCGCCTGGATCCTTCCCATAGCTCGTGTCCTTCTTAGGCGGCTACCATACGATCACGGCTGCTGTGGCTCGCTTGAGGATCGATGCCAAAGCCCTTTTCACCTACGTTCCGCTTCAATGACATCCCTCATGCGCAAGCGTTTGGCACCTAATACAGGTGGCAGGCGACCTGCCTTCCAATCGAGACCTCCTTAAAGGGAGGCTCCACCTGGGAGCACTGGGGCATCACCGCCGGGCAGCGCGGATGGAAACGACAGCCGGAGGGAGGGTTGATAGGGCTGGGCACCTCGCCGGTGAGGATGATCTCCTCCCGCTTCTGGTCCGGGTGGGAAGGCAAGGCTGCCGACAGCAATGCCTTGGTATAGGGATGAAGCGGCTGGGTATAGAGAGCGTCGCCGGGGGCCTGCTCGACGATCTTGCCCAGGTACATGACGGCCACGCGATGGCTCAGATGGCGGGACACGGCGAGGTCATGGGTGATGAGCAGATAGCTAAGCTGCAGCTTGTCCTGCAGGTCCTTGAGCAGGTTGATAATCTGGCTGCGGATGGAGACATCCAGAGCGGCGACCGGCTCGTCCAGCACCAGCAGCTTGGTCCGCAGGCCCAAGGCCCGGGCGATGGCGATACGTTGCCGCTGGCCGCCGCTGAACTCGTGAGCGTAGAGCCGGGCGAAGGCGGGGTTCAAGCCCACCTGTTCCAGCACCTCGGCCACCCGCGCCTTGATGTCGCCTTTGCTCATCCTGGTGTTGACTTCCAGCGGTTCGGCGATGATGTCGCCAACGCGCATGCGCGGATTGAGGGAACTGTAGGGGTCCTGGAAGACAGGCTGAACAGTGCTGCGGTACTGCCGCAGCTCGTCACGGCTGAGGTGCTGGAGGTCTTTGCCTTGATAGAAAACCTGGCCCCCCGTGGGCTTCTCGAGGAGCAGCACCAGCTTGGCAGTTGTGGTCTTGCCGCAGCCCGACTCGCCAACAAGGCTGAGGGTCTCGCCCTCCGTAATGCGCAGGCTTACATCATCGACAGCCCGGACCCAGCCAGCGACGGTGGTGAAGAGCAACCCCTTAGTGACTGGGAAGTGCTTCTTTACATTGCGCAGATCAAGCAGCGCGTCGCTCATCAAGCTCCCTTAACATGAAGCCAGCACGATACCGTGTGGCTGAGGCCAAGCGCCGTCATGGGCGGATAGTCCTGGCGGCAGGTGTCCATGGCCTTGGGGCAACGGGGAGCGAAAGGGCAACCCGGCGGCAGACTGTAGAGGGAGGGAGGCGTGCCTTCAATGGAGTGCAGCCGGGCTTCTCTCCGGTCGAGCTTGGGCAAGGACTGGAGCAGTCCTACGGTGTAAGGGTGCGCCGGCCGATCGAACAGCGAGCGCACATCCGCCTCCTCCACGACCCTGCCCGCATACATGACGGCGACTTTGTCGCACATTTTGGCCACGATGCCCAGGTCATGGGTGATAAAGATAATCGCCAAGTTCGCCTTGGCCTGGAGTTCCTTCAACAGCCGCAGGTACTGGGCCTGAATGGTCACGTCCAACGAGGTGGTAGGCTCATCGGCGATGAGGAGTTGCGGCTCACAGGCGAGGGCGATGGCGCCGACCACGCGCTGCCGCATGCCGCCGCTGAACTGGTGCGGATAGTCTTTGACCCGGCTCTCCGCCGCCGGAATGCGCACCAATCGCAGAAGTTCCACGACCCGTTTGAGGACTTCCTTGTGTTTCACCAGATGATGGAGTTGGAGCGGTTCTCCCACCTGGTTGCCTACTGTGAAGACCGGGTTCAACGAGGTGAGCGGGTCCTGCAAAATCATGGCAACCCGCCTGCCCCTGTACTTGCGCAGGGAGCGCTCGGGCAGGGCCAGCATGTCTACGCCGTCAAAAAAGACCCGGCCGCCCACGATACGCCCAGCAGGCTTGGGGACGAGACGCAACAGCGAGAGGCAGGTCACACTTTTACCGGAACCGGACTCGCCGACGATACCCAGCGTTTCACTCTGACGCAAGCTGAAGGACACGCCGTCGACAGCCTTCACCACTCCAGAACGGGTGTAGAAGTAGGTCTTCAGGCTTTCGACCTGAAGCAGCGGCGCTCCTGAAGGGCGAGCGGCAACTATTGCAGGGCCAGGGGCGGCGGCCTGCTGACTCACAGCGCCGCTCCAGATATAGCGCCGTGGCTATACACCATAGATATACACCCGCATTACGAGTAAACGTTACGCTATCTTAGCAGGTTCCCGTTCAACGCTGCAACCGCTCGAGACGAATTAGCCAGGAATTATTCAGGCGGGTGGGCCTGAAGTTCAGGCGCTGGCAAAGGGAAGGGTGCTAGGATATGAGCGGGAACGACTTTTCCCGCATCCATACAGGCAAGGAGGTGGCCGTGTACAAGCACATCGTCGTGCCGCTGGATAGCTCCAAGCTGGCTGAGCAGGTCCTGCCCTTTGTGGGCCAGATCGCCGGCGCGGTCAGGGGAAAGGTGACGCTGCTCCACGTGGTGCAGCCCGAGTCGCTCAATACGAAACGGGAAGAGCACCGGGTCTACGTGGACCAGCTCGCCGAGCGGGCGCAGACCCTGGCCCAGGACTATCTCCGCTCCGTGGGAAAAGACCTACGGAAGAGAGGCGTGGAAACGAAAGAGGCGGTGGTCTTCGGCAAGGGCGCTGAGGCCATCGCTACATACGCAACGAAAAACCAGGCGGACCTGGTGGCGATGTCCACCCACGGACGCACCGGGCTGGGCCGCTGGGTGCTCGGCAGCGTCGCCGACAGGGTCCTGCATACGCTTGATATCCCGGTGCTCCTGGTGCGGCCCCGGAAGACGCCGGCCCCTGTCTTGTTCAATACCGTAGTGGCGCCGCTGGACGGCTCCAAGCTGGCCGAGTCTATTCTTCCCCACGTGCAAGACCTGGCGATACAGCTCAAACTGAAGGTGGCGCTGCTCCAGGTGCTCCCCACGTGGAGCGAACTTTACGTAGGCCCGGAGGTGCACCCCTACCCGCCGGACCTGCTGAAAGAGATGGAAACCGCCGCTAAGCAGTACCTGAACAAGACCGCAAGCAGCCTGGGCAAGACGGGGCTGGCGGTGGAGCAGCAGGTGCTGCGCGGTCCGACTGCGCTGCAGATCATGAGCTTCACCCAGCGGCGAGGTCGCTGTCTGATCGCCATCTGCACTCACGGGCGCAGCGGCATCCAGAGGCGGGTGCTGGGCAGCGTGGCGGAAAAGCTAGTGCGCGGCTCCGGCGATCCGGTGCTGCTCCTGCGGCCTCGCAAGAGGAGGGCGGCTCAGGTATCCTAGGAGGCTATGGCACAAGGCACGCCTCCGCTCTGGAGACCGCTGGCGCAAGAGGAGCCGGAGCACCCGCTCGCGGCGCTGCAAGGGATTGCCCTGCCAGGAACGGGCCGTCTTTCTGTGCGCCTCGGCCCGGCCAACCGCGCCCGCGCACGCTACTTCAGTCTCTTCCTTGGAAAGGGTGCCACCGGCGAGCCAGTCTTCACAGGCCTGCACCACAGCGGCACGTTTCCGGCGCACAACTGGATCGAGGTCATCGCGTCGCAGCTTACGCCAGAGCAGGAAGAGGCGCTGTGGCCCCTCCTCAATCGTGTCATCCCACCCGGCGGCCACCTCATGGTGGAATATGAGAGTTCCCAGAGGACGGAGACCCGCCATGGCCTGGCTGTGAACGTCCCCGCTGTCCTCACGCCGCTGGGCTTTCAACTGTACCGGGCTGGCTGCGGCGACGCTTTCAAGGACTGGTACATCTCGGAAGGGGGCCTGGAAGGCCCGCGCAAGTTGCAAGGCTATCGAGCGCTTAACGGGCTGGATGCCCAAGAGAAACGTGACCGGTTGCGCACGGAGGTAGCCGCGTTCCTGGAGTCGACCGACTGGTCGAAGGCGGATTCGCTGCGGGCGGCGGCCCGGCTGCGCGCCGAGAAGTTCCTGGGTCTCGTCGGGCGCTAGAACTCGATACCCGGCTGCGCCTTGATCCCCTGCTTGTAGGGGTGCTTGACCTCTCGCATCTCCGTCACCAGGTCGGCGAAGTCGATGAGATCCTGCGGCGCGTTGCGGCCCGTGATGATGACGTGGAGCATGGGCGGACGGCTGCGCAGCGTGTCCATCACTTCGCTCACCGGAATCCAGCCGTAGTGCAAGGGGTAGGTGAACTCGTCCAGCACCACCACATCGTAGGCGCCGGAGGCGATGACCTCTTTGCAGTGCTGCCAGTGCTGCCGCGCCATCTCCGCAGTGTTCTCCAAGTCTTTGGAGCGCCAGGTGAAGCCATCGCCCATGGCCCGCATCTCAATGCCGATCTTCTTAGCGGCCCGCTGCTCACCAAAGTTGGCGTTGGTGTGCTTGATGAACTGGAGCATGATGACGCGAAGGCCCCGGCCCCAGGCGCGGAATACGACGCCCATCGCAGCCGTGGTCTTGCCCTTACCGTTTCCGGTATTGACGATGACCAGCCCTTTGTGAATCCGGTCGCCTTTGACCGGTTGGTGCTGCGTGACGGTGTCCTGCATGTAGCCTGTCACAGAAAGAAGTAGTTTGGGCTAAAAGCCCCGGCGCCCTTGGTGCGTGGAAAGCGCGAGCCTTACGGCTTTTGCAGCTTGGGCAGCGGGGTGTTGAGACTCTGTTTGGCCTGCTCGATGATGCGGGCAAGGCGGGCGCGGCTGTCGGAGAGGGCGGTGCTGGCCATTTCGCCCAGGGCCTGAGCGGCGCGGTGGCGCTGTTCGTTGAGCTGGGAGATGGGCACCAGCCTGTCATCCACCCATTTGACCAGCTTGGCCTGAATGGCGGCGCGCCGGTACAGCGTGTCCACCGGCCGCACGATGGAGTAATACTCCTCCACCAGCTTGTTGGTGAACTCCGGAGCCCAGTTGCGCTCCTCGTTCGTGTCCTTGAAGCAGGCCCAGCGACCAGTGAATCGGTGATAGGGCGGCAGCTCGGACGGGCGCAGCACCTTGACCTTGGCCAGCGCCTCGCCGCTCTGGTCCACGTCGATGACCTTGCCGTCATAGCCGATCATGGGGATGATGCGGCCATCTTCAGACAGGAGGCGGAATTGGGTGTACTTAGCGTCCGCAGTACCCCATAGAGGGGTAATGTAGTTGACGGTGGAGAACCTGGTATTCTGCCGGAACCAGCGGGCCTGAGCGATGACGCGGTCATGGGTGTCAGGCGGGAGACCAATGATACCCATGCCAACGACGGTAATGCCCGCCTGGGTCATATTGCCGACCTGGCGCTCAATGTCACTCATCCGCTGCTGCTTGTTCATGGCTTTCAAAATCATATCGTCCGTGGACTCGATGCCCACATAGCAGGCCCTGGTGCGGGCACCGACGGACATCGCCTCCATCATTTCGGCATCGTCGCCGTGGGCGGCCCGGACCTGAGCGATGGTGTAGAAGGTGTCCAGGAAGTCCAGGTCTTTCCAGGAGCGGTAGACATCCATGCGCGTCTGCCGCAACTCGCGGAAGCGGTCCATGGTCATGCCGGGCGGCTGGTTGGCCTCGATAGGCAGGCCCCAGGCGGCCAGGTCGTCCACGATGAACATGGCGGTCTTACCCGCCCGGTCGCGATAGACTAGGCCTCGGTCTTGAAGGTCCCGGGCCTGGCGCAGCCGGTCCTCCTGTGTGCCAGCCTTGAACTGGACAAACTTGCCGTTATGTGTCCACACACGGCAGAAGGTGCAGCGGTAGGGGCAGCTATCTGAAAGCTGAATGCTGAGGGCTGGCAACGGCGACTCCCTGGACAGGCCGTAGATGGCATCATAGTTCGGGAGCGGCGTGGGTCCCTCCGGCAGCGCGTCGCTCATGATGGGCAATGACGTGCTGGCGAGCCGGCCATCCTCCACGAAAGAGAGGCCCTGGATCTTCTTGAGGGCGCTGAGCCGGTCCTGCCCTCTCAGACTCATCATCACATCAAGCAGAGGGCCGATGTATCGCGTACCCTGGCTGTGACCGATGACATCAAAGGCCCCGAAATGGAGGGCTTCGCCTGGGACGGCGCTCATGTGGGGCCCGCCGCCGAGCTGCGGGCAGTGCGGCAGAATCTCCCGCAACTGGCGAGACAGCTCATAGGCCCGAGGGATCTCATTGACCAGGCCCGTGATACAGATGGCCTGGGGGCGGAGAAGCTCGACGAACTCGAAATCGAGGGGGCCGCTGCGGTCTTCCAGCCAGATGACCGGCTCATAGATGGCGCCAGTGGGGCTCTGGTAGTCGCGCAGAGAGCCGGCAAGGATAGGAAGACCGAGCCGAAGTATACTGACCAACTCGAAGTTGATGCCGCCCCGGTGCGTTGTCCTGGGCTGGACCATGAGGATGGTCTTGATGCGGCTGGGAACAGGTTGAAGCGGTGTTTCTTTGATATGTGTAGGTCTGAACATCCTTCTTATGCGCACCCCTCTAGGGTAATGTGGCGAGATGGGCCTGTAGCAAGCCCGGCCCCGGCTGAGTGAAAACGGTTATTTTGTTGGATACGCATGCTACCCTCCCCCAACTCCCGGAGCGTCTCGAACGTGAATTGTGCCGCTGCAACCGTACCCAAGTTATTATAAGACATTGTACCACAGTGCGCTACGACCCTTGTCAACCGAGTCGCGGCCATCTTCCGCCTCTTTCCAGTCACGATGCTATGATAGTCTGCTAGACGTCATGAGAACCACGCAGAGGGCCCTGCGCCCCACACCGCCACCCCAAGGACTGTTGGATGGCATAGCCCTTTTCAACAGCAGGCAGTTCTATCTGTGCCATGAGGCGCTGGAGCGGCTGTGGATGAAAGAGCAGGAGACTGACAGGCTGCTCTACCAGGGCATCCTCCAGATAGCTGTAGCCTGTCACCACCTCATTCGCTGGAACTATGATGGCGCGATGCGCCTGCTCGAAAGGGGATGCCAGAAGCTAGAGCGATTCGACCAGGAGTGCAGGGGGATCGACGTGGCGGACCTGCTTCGCCAGGCGCGGGCGCTTCAGGCGGCGATCGCACGGCGGGGGCCGTCCGGCCTCCCTGGCTTCGATGTGCGCATGCTCCCTAGCGTGCACCTCGTTGGGAAGCGGGTCTAGATGAAGGAAGCGATCATGCGGGCGCTGGACACGGCTCGGGCCAAGGGCGCCAGCTACGCGGATGTGCGGGTGATCCGCCGCCAGGTTGAGACCCTGGTGGTCAAGAACGGCCGCGTGGAGGCCGTTACCGACCGGGAGAGCTTTGGTGTCGGAGTGCGGGCCGTGGCGCAGGGGGCGTGGGGCTTCGCATGCAGTTCCGTAGTGGAAGCGGAGGAGATGGAGCGTCTGGCGGCGAGAGCTGTGCGCATCGCCCGGGCGTCCTGGTCCACGGCCAAGCAGCCGGTCAACCTGGGCCCGCCGATGAAGGTGATCGACAGCTACCGCACGCCGGTGCGCCGGGACCCCTTCACGGTGTCCCTGGAGGAAAAGC
>JACPQI010000005.1 GCA_016190545.1 Chloroflexota bacterium | reverse complement strand
TCCTGGTGGCGGGTGGCCGCTACATGTTCAACGCCTTCTGCCCTGGCTGGGGCGATTTCGGCGGCTTCGCAGTGACCAAAGAGATCAAGCGGCGATAGGACAGCTACAGAACGGAGGCGACAACTATGAGCACGGCACAGGGACAAGGGCTTATCGTGTTGAACCCGTTAGGGAAGAGCCGCCTGGAGATGGCGAAGGACGTGCTGAGCGCCCGCGCCAAGACTCTGGACGGCAAGGTCATCGGCTTCCTGGATGACGGTGTGTCGCAGGTGCTGTTCGACCGATTGCAAGAACTGTTCGAGGAGCACTGCGAGCCAGCCGGTCTGAAGATGTGGATCAAGCCCAACCCATCCAAGCCGGCACCCGACGCCATTGTCGAAGAGATGGTGGCGAAGGTGAACGCAGCCGTCGTGGGCACAGCGATATGGGGCTCCTGCACGTCGGGCTGTATGCACGACACGGTCCACCTGGAGCGCAAGGGCATCCCAACGGTCGCCATCGCCCACGACGCTTTCGAGAAGGCGGCGCGGACCCAAGCGAAAGCGATGGGCCTGCCATCCGCCCGCATCGTGGTCATACCCACTCCTAAACACGGAGACGATAGGGAGCACTTGCGAAAGCTGGCTGAAGAAGCGTTCCCGCAGGTGCTTAAGTACCTGGTTGAATAGAAGCGTTCAGCGGGAGTCTTCAGAAGGAGGCTTACCATGTCCGCGTCTTTTCGGTCATCGTTCTTCCTCGCTATTCCACTCTTGGCGTTGGCATTGCTGGCCGCTGCGTGTGGAGGAGGAGAAGACGCCACACCCACCCCTGCCCCTGCGCCACGGCCTGCGGCAACCAGCGTCCCGGTACCCGCAGCGACGCCCACCTCTGCTCCTGTGCAAGTGGTTGGGCTGTTGCGTGTCGCCGTCGCCTCATTCGGGCGGGAGATTGTGACCCCGTCGCGCAGCTCCATCGGCGAGGCTGGTGTCTATGGCGCGCCCATGTTCGACTGGATGGTGTGGGCGAATGAGCAAGGGGAGGTAGCGCCGGGCGTGATCGAGCGCTGGGAGATGGCGGCTGACGGGCTGTCGTGGACGCTCCAAGTCCGCTCTGGGATGAAGTTCCACAACGGCGACGCGCTGACCGTCGAGGACGTCAAGTTCAGCTACGAGCAGATGGTGCGGCAGGAGGCCATCTCAACCAACGCGGCGCTGTTCAAGAACCTGTTCGATTCGGCCACCGCCTCGAGTCCCACCAGCGTCCAGGTAAAGACCAAGCGCCCGTGGCCTCTCATGCACTATGACATCAGCATGCGCGCCGGGCCTGAAGGCGTAGTGGTGCCCAAAGGCTACACACAACAGGTAGGCGACAAGGGGTTTGAGGATAAGCCGGTAGGCACCGGGCCCTGGAAACTCGTCGCCCACCAGACGGGTGACTACTATTCGTTCGAGGCAGTGACAGCGCCTCATCCGTTCCGGCTTACGCCCCGCTACCGCTACCTGGATATCCTGCGGGTACCGGAGGAAAGCACGCGGGTGGCCATGCTGCGAACCAACGCCGCTGAGATTATCCAAATAGGGTTCGACCAGGCGAAGGCGCTAGGCAGAGACCAAAGCGTCAAGGTCATCAACGTGCCCGGCATTGTGATGGGCGTGCTGCATCTGTATGGGTGGGGCGACGAGCGGACGCAGGGCAAGCCGCTGGGTAGCAAGGACGTGCGTCAGGCCCTGGTGAAAGCGGTGAACACCAAGGAAATGCTGGATACGCTGTTCGGTGGGCTAGCGCAGCCTGCGGCGCGGTGGCTCATACAGCCAGGCATGCTGGGATGGAACGATGCCTGGAAGCCGGAGCCGTACGACCCGGCGGGGGCCCGCGACCTGCTGGCGAAGGGCGGGTTCGCGCGTGGCTTTTCTTTCGACATCATGAGCTTCTCCGCGCCCCCAGCGCCGTGGCTGCCCCAAATGGTGGAGGCGGTGGCAGGGTACTGGAGCCAGATTGGAGTGCAGCCGAAAATCCTCCCAACAGACCTGCTAACCTGGAATTCCAAGATGAGGGCGCGACCGCAGGCAGCGGACCTGGTGGGCAATGCCGCGCCTATCTATGGCGGTTCGTCGCCGAACCCCATCCCGTTCCTACGTAGCGTCTACCATAGGGAAGGGACGCTTCTGCTGCTCAAGTCGCCGCAAGTCGACTCCTGGTTGGATGAGGCATCGGCAACACTGGACGCGCAGCGTCGGGTGGAGCTCATTAGGAAGGTAGTGGATTTCGCGTACACAGAGTACGTGGCGCTGCCCGTAGCCATCACGCCAGACCTCTACGCCGCAACGGCGCGGATAGGGTCTTGGCGAGCCATCCGGGCATCCGGCATAGGCGCCTTTGCGGAGACCTTGCGGCCAGGCCAGTAGAGCCCCAGGGGACAGCCCGAACAAGCGATGAGCGCAGTTCCAGAAGCCGGTGTGCGGGCTGACCTCCATCGCCTGCCGATGTCTGTTCGCAAAAATGAAAACGCCCCTGGTTACGTCAAGTTTCCAGGAGCGTTTTTGTGTCTGTGTCTGGAGCCACCGGTCGGAGTCGAACCGACGACCCGCCGCTTACGAAGCGGCTGCTCTGCCTCTGAGCTACGGTGGCCCTACGCCTCTTATGTCGAGACTAGAAGGCTACGCTATTTTCGGCAGGAGCGCGCTGCCTTGATGTGTCCGAGGCAAGATATCAGCGTACCTGCTTCGGAATCGGATAGTAGCGCGCCAGAGGCTCTCTCTAGTATCTTGGAGTGAATGCCGTGCTTCAGCATAATCCTGGCATGGTCGTAGCGCAAGTCAAAAAGAGAACGGTGACTGAGCAACCGGCCCCAAAGAAACCAAGCCGGAGGAGATGTGCCATGACGAGACAGATACGACTCGAGCCCTACGTCGGCTCCTGGCTACCCAGCGACCAGAATGCCAACTTCAGGCGCGAGGTCGCCGAGTACAGCCGTATCGACCCGTTGCCTACACTAGAGGGCATGAGCAATATCTTCGGCATCCCGGTTGGGGCGTTGGCGGGATATGTGCTGGCCAAATGGGCCGCATCCTGCGGCGACGCCATCCTGTACGTAGGGCCGAAGGCGGTGCACCAGATGGCTGACGCCATCCGACAAGCCGAAGCGGACGGGACAGACCAAGCCCGCATGGTGGCCTACTACAAGCTGTCCAAGACTATCAGTTGGTTGGAGTGGCCGTTGGTTAACCGAGGTGGGGATTCTCCATCTGCTGAGTAGCGGGAATCAGGGCTGCCCCCTCTTGGCATCCTGGCTGCTGAGGGACAGGACGAGGAACCTGAGCCCCTCCTTCTCGTCACTGGCAACGCCGCGCGCGCCGTCGCAGAGGTGGCCATGTGCCTCATGTGATAGGATAGGCTGACTCTACTGCACAAGGAGGAGGGCATGATCAAGCGCATTACCCTGTTCCGGGCCAAGCCGGGCCGCAGCATGGACGACATAAGGCGCTGGTGGGCTAACCATGCAGAGACGGCCAAGCGCCTGCCGGGCGTGCGCGGCTACACACGCAACCTGCTGGTCAACCCCCTGACCGCCACCATCGACGTCACTGGCGTGGCCGAGTTCTGGTATGACAGCGAGGAAGCGATGAACAAGGCCATCAGCACCCCCCTCTTCACCGTGGACCTGCGCAAGGACTCGGAGCCGTTCATCGATAGCTTGGGATCCTACATCGCAGAGGAGCACGTCACTGTCCCTCTGCGCCAGGGATAGGAGGCGGTCATGACACAGCAGCAGTCCCTCATCACAGACGCGATGCGGGCGCTCATCGGGAAAGAGTACCCGCCGGTCACGGCCTGGGGCGAGGTGAGCAAGAGCGAGATACGTCGCTTCATCCAGACCGTACCGGATGAAGACCCCATCTTCTACGATGAGGAATATGTCAAGAAGACCAGGTTCGGCGGCGTGGTGGCCCCCGCGACGCTGCCGCCCATCATGATCGGGGTGCGGCCGCCGGGCACGCCCGACCCGGTTTCCGCCTTGCCGGATGACGCGGGCGGCGACAGCGCTCTAGAAGGCACGGAACAGGACATAGCGGCACGCTTCCCCGGCCTCAGCGACCTTATCGCCATGTTCCCGCCGGACATGCGATTCTTCCACGGGTGGGACGAGACGACAAGCTACCAGCTTGCCCGCCCCGGCGACCGCATCACCTGCAAGACCAAAATCGTGGACGTGTACGAGAAAGCGGGCCGAAGCGGGCCTCTGGGCTTCGTCGTCATCGACTACACCTACGTGAACCAGCGCGGCGAGGTGCTCTCGATTGTCCGCCACGCCGAGGTGCTGCGGAAGGTGCGGAAGGAAGAAAAGAAGCCATGACAACCACGACACGGCAACTCTTCTACGAAGACGCCCCCCTTGGCCATAGCCTTCCGAGCGCCACTGTACGCCTCACCATCCCCTACATGATGCGCTGGTGCTCCGCGACCGAGATCTTCACTCGCCGTGACCGCTTCGACCTGGCCTACGTACAGAAGTACACGGACCTGAAGGACGTGGTCGGCTCCGGGGACTGGTCCCATACCTATCTGTGGCACTACTTCCGGCGGTGGGCCGGGCTGAGCGGATGGCTGTTGAAGCTGGCCCACCAGAACCGAGCGCACCTCTTCGCCGGCGATGTGCTGACGGCCTGGGCGAAGGTGACGCATACCGAGGTCAAGGACGGACTCGGCTACGTAGACCTGGAAGGCAGCCTTCGCCGCGAGCGGGACGGTGTGGACGTGGTGCCTGCTCGCGCCACGGTGGTGTTGCCGCTCAAAGGCGGCAGGCCCGTGCCCTACCCGTTCCGGCCCTAGCCCAAGCATGCTATGATAGCGCACCTGACTTGCTCTATACCCACAGAGGAGCGCTATGAAAGTCGATATCCGCCTGCACGATAGGGAACTCCTACGCCTGGGCAAACTCGCTTCTGAAGCTGAAACTCTGGGTGCCGACGCCGTATGGGGCGCGGAGACGGTCCATGACCCCTTCGTCCAGGCGACGCTCATCGCCCAGAACACCAAGAAGGTGTTGTTTGGGCCTGGCGTGGCTGCCGCCTTCTCCCGCAGCCCCATGTCGCTGGCCTACTCCGCGTGGAGCTTGCAACAACTCTCCAACGGGCGCTTTGTCCTGGGTCTTGGGTCCCAGGTGAAGGCGCACATCGTCCGCCGCTTCGGGCTGCAGTGGGCGCCGCCGGCAGCCAAGATGCGCGACACGGTCCAGGCGTTGCGCGCCATCTGGCAGTCCTGGGCCACGGGCGAGCGCCTGGCTTATGAGGGCACCTTCTACAAGCTGGACATGGTGAACCCCCACTTTACACCGGACCCCATACCGCTGCCACGTCCCCGCATCTTCCTGGCCGGCGTCAATGAGAAGATGCTGCAACTGGCCGGCCAACTGGCAGACGGGCTTTTCATCCACCCGCTGCATACGACAGCGTACCTGCGGGAAGTGCTTATCCCCAACGTCGCCGCAGGGGCGCAGGCGGCGGGACGCCAGCCGAATGAGGTGGAGCTAGCCTGCACCGTTATGGTGGCCACGGGATCGAACAGCGCCGCGATAAATGAAGCAAAGGAACACATGCGGATGGACGTGGCCCTCTACGGCGGCACCCGAACCTATCATCTGCCCATGGAAATGGCTGGCTGGGGCGAGATGGTGCCGTGGCTACACGAGAAGCTCGCGGCGCGCGAGTTCGCCGCAGCACGGTCGGCGATCACCGACGAGATGCTGGACACCATCGGCGTGGTGGCCCCGCCCGACGAGTTGGGTTCCCGGCTCAAGGAGCGCTATACAGGACTGGTAGACCGCCTCTCCCTCATGGCCTTCTTTGACACGGAGAAGCCGTTGATACCGTGGCGCAAACTCATCGAGTCCCTCAAGGGATAGGGCACACGCCCGCGCCCAGCAAGCCGTTCGCTTCAGCGCCGCAATCCCGTCACCAGGCACCAGGGCCGTGCGTCGCCCACCCATCAAGCCCTTCGCAGGAGCCCAACCCCCACCTTTGATGGGCGCGTACCCAGCCTTGCTTGCGCCCTGATATTTTGCTAGCATGTACCAGGGTCGGCACACATATAAACTGACTATCCATCGAGGTCCGCATGACCGTATCCAGCAAGGTCTCCGCGAAGCGCGAACAACTCCAGAAGATGCGGGAAAAGGCTCGCCTCGGCGGCGGCCAGCAGAGGATAGACCAGCAACACGCGCGAGGGAAACTCACTGCCAGGGAACGCATCCACCTCCTGTTCGACGAAGGCTCATTCCAGGAACTGGACAGCTTCGTCACCCATCGCACCACTGAATTCGGTCTGGCGGACCAGAAATATCTGGGCGACTCCGTTGTGACGGGTTACGGCCTCATCAACGGCCGCCGCGCCTTCGTTTACTCCCAGGACTTCACCGTCTTTGGCGGCACCCTGTCTGAGGTGGCGGGGCAGAAGATCTGCAAGGTGATGGACTTGGCCGCCAAAAACGGCGCACCCATCATCGGCCTCTGCGACTCGGGCGGCGCCCGCATCCAGGAGGGGGTGTTGAGCCTGGGCGGCTACGGCGACATCTTCCTGCGCAACACCCTCTTCTCCGGCGTCATTCCTCAAATCTCCGTCATCATGGGCCCGGCGGCAGGCGGAGCGGTCTACTCGCCCGCCATCACGGACTTCATCTTTATGGTGAAGGGCAAAGGC
>JACPQI010000013.1 GCA_016190545.1 Chloroflexota bacterium | reverse complement strand
GCGAACCAGATCGGCGTCATCATCGGCAGCGGCATCGGGGGCATCGGCTCCTTGAGCCAGCAATACCAGGTCTTGCACGAGAAAGGCCCGTCCCGCATCAGCCCGTTCCTGGTGCCCATGATGATTTCGGACATGGCCTCCGGATTCGTCTCCATCCAGGTGGGCGCAAAGGGCCCCAACTTCTGCGTCACCTCGGCCTGCTCCAGCGGCGCCGACGCTATCGGCGTAGCGTCCTCCTTCATTCGCGAGGGCGAGGCTGTCGCCATGCTCGCCGGCGGCAGCGAGGCGCCCATCGTTCCCATCTCCCTGGCGGGCTTCGCCTCGGCGGGGGCGCTATCTAAACGTAACAACGAGCCGAAGAAGGCGTCCCGACCCTTCGACGCGCAACGCGACGGTTTCGTCATCGGCGAGGGCGCTGCCGTCCTGGTGCTGGAGCAACTGGAGCACGCCGTGGGCCGTGGCGCCCCCATCCTGGCGGAGTTGGCCGGCTACGGCGCCTCCAGCGACGCTTATCACATCACCCAGCCCGCCGAAGG
This sequence comes from Chloroflexota bacterium, assembly GCA_016190545.1. The sequence continues at coordinate 14,051 of JACPQI010000013.1, read as the reverse complement.
CGGCGAGGGCGGCGCACGGGCCATGCAAATGGCGCTCCGCCGCGCCGGCTTCCGGCCCGGCGACATCGACTACATCAACGCCCACGGCACGTCCACACCGCTCAACGATAAGCTGGAGACCCAGGCCATAAAGGCTGTCTTCGGCCCAGCAGCCTACGAGACACCCATCAGCTCGACCAAGTCCATGACCGGTCACCTGCTGGGCGCCGCCGGGGCCATTGAGGCGGCCTTCTGCGTCCTGGCCATCAAGAACGGCGAACTGCCTCCCACCATCAACCTGGAGAACCCGGACCCGGACTGCGATCTGGACTACGTTCCGTGGACAGCGCGCCGAGGCTCGGTACGTACCGCCCTCTCCAACTCCTTCGGGTTCGGCGGCCATAACTCATGTCTCATCTTCAAGCGCTACACTGAAACGGGGAGGCTGACGTGACCGTGGCAGCGCCTGTCACGAGGACGCGGACCGAACGTGTGTGGGCCGCCGGCGCTCATCTCACGATCCTTCTTTCCCTTCTCGTCGCGCCCATCTGGGCCGGGACTGTAGCCGTCGTCGGGCCTATCGCCGTCGTGGTCATCCTGGTCCGAAGCCGCGCTTCTTCCTGGGTACGCTTCCAGGCGGCCCAAGCAGCAGTGTTCCAGTTCATCGGCTATATTCTCTACTTGCTCATCCCGCCGTCCGAGAAAGAAGTGGGGGAGTTCATCTACCTTGGCTTCGCCGCCTACGCCTTTCTCGGGGCGCTGGTCTGCATAGCAGGACGCAACTTCAAGTACCTGCTCCTGGGCCCATTCATTGAACATTCCATGAAATAGGAGACCCCGTGCCGCAACGCTCCTGGCACCTGCTCCCTATAGCGCCGCCGGAGCATTTCAAGGCTCTGGGCAACTTGCCGCCGCTGGTGGCCCAGGTGCTTTACCACCGGGGCATCCGAAGTCTGGAGCAACATCAGCGCCTCGCGCGGTCTGGCGACCAGCCCTTGCTAGACCCCTTGCTAATGCCCGGTATGGACAGGGCCGCCGAACGCATCCGCAAGGCCATCGCAGGGGGCGAGACCATCGGCATCGTCGGCGACTTCGACGCCGACGGCATCACGGCCTCGGCGGTGCTGTACCAATCGCTTACAGACTTGGGCGGCAGGGTAGCCACCTACATCCCACATCGGGTGGAAGAGGGCCACGGCCTTTCGGCCACAGGGGTGGAGCGGCTCACGGCAGCCGGCGCTTCTCTCATCCTCACCGCCGATTGCGGCATCACCTCTGTGAAGGAAGTGGCGCAGGCGGGCGAAGCGGGAGTGGATGTCCTCATCGTGGACCACCACACGCCGCCGCCGCTGCTGCCTACCGCATACACTATCCTCAACCCACGATTGCCCGACTCTACGTACCCCTTCACCGGTCTGGCTTCCGTAGGGGTGGCCTTCAAGCTGGCTCAGGCCCTGTACCAGGCGAGTGGCAAGCCGTGGGACCGCAGTCTGCTGGAACTCGTCGCCCTGGGTACCGTGGCCGACCAAGCGCCACTGACCGAGGAGAACCACGCGCTGGTCAAGCAAGGCATCGCCGCCCTCAACCGGACGCACCGACCGGGGCTGCTCGCCCTCATGGAGACGGCCCGGTTGGAGCGCGGCAAGGTTGACGCGGAGGCCATCGGATTCCTGCTCGGCCCGCGCCTCAACGCCGCAGGCCGTCTGGACCACGCCGGCCCCAGCTTCGAACTCCTCACCACACCCGTTGCGGAGGAGGCGCAGCGCCTGGCCCAGACGCTAGAGTCGCGCAATGTGGAGCGCCAGGACCTGTGTGAGGCGTTGCTCCGTGACGCCCTTCCAAAAGCGGAGAAGCAAAAGGACGAGCAGGTCTTGATCATCGGAGGGCCGGACTACCATCCGGGCGTGGTGGGCCTGGTTGCCAGCAAGCTTGTCGAACGCTACTACCGCCCGGCGGTGGTCATGCAGGAGGGGGCATCTCACTCCCGGGCCAGCGCTCGCAGCATCCCGGAGTTCAACATCATACAAGCATTCACTGAGTGCCGCGACCTGTTTAGTGTCTTCGGCGGGCATCCCCAGGCTGCGGGGTTCAGCATTCCCAGCAGCCGGCTCCCCGAGCTTACACGGCGGTTGCGTGCCCTCGCCTCCAGCCGCCTCGCGGGCAAAGACCTCCAGCCCTTCATCGCCATCGACGCTGAGGTGCCCCTCACCCGGCTGACCGGCGCGACGCTTCCCCACCTCATGGCCCTGGCGCCCTTTGGCCAGGGGAACGCGCCGCCCACCTTCCTCAGCCGCCGCGTCCAGGTGCTGGAACAGCGCGGCGTGGGCAGCGACAACCAGCACGCCCTCTTCAAACTCAAAGCAGGCCCCGCTGTGTGGGAGGCTATCGCCTTCCGACAGGGCCGAGTCTTGTCCCAGGTCAACGGCTCTGCCGATATCGTCTACACGTTTTCACTGGGCCGCTGGGGCGGCGACTCCGCCCTCAAGCTCAACATCCTGGACCTCGAACCCGCCTAACCTACGCCTCTCTCGGTCACGATAGTTTTTTGAAGATGCAGATCTTTGTTCGGCTGTCCGCTGACTGAAGAAGCACCGCACCCCCAGTCATTGCGAACGAGTCATAGAGCGAGGCAATCTGGTGGGGTCATGGGGCCTGCTACGGTTCCCGCTTTCTTTCCATCATTCCGGGACCGGAAGGCCACCCCACCAGGTTGCCACGGGCGAAGACCACTCGCAACGACGGGACTATGGCCGTCTCATAGAGCGGTGGGGGATCTTCAAAGTATTAGGGTGTGTTGACATTCGTATCCAGCAAAGGCCACTAGCCCAGATAGCAATGTCAACAGAACCTAGCAGTAGTCTCCTATGTACAACCTAGGAGAGCTTGAGCTTTTCGGCGATTTTGTCGAGGAGCTCCTGCTTCTGGAGGAAGGGGCCGATTTTGATATAGGTGATGACGCCACGCTCATCGACAAAGAAGGTGGTGGGAAGGCCGAAAACGCCGTACCTGCCGCTGGACATCTTCAGACCCTTATCGATGACCGTAGGCATGGTGATGTTCAGATCTTTGAGGTAGTTCGTTACCGCCCGCTCCGACTCGTCCAGATCGACAAGCAGCACCGTGAGGCCCTTGGATCCCAACTCGTTCTGGGCTTCCTGGAGATGCGGCATCTCCGTCTTGCACGGCCCGCACCAGGTCGCCCAGAAGTTGATGAGGAGAGGCTTGCCGCGGTAGTCGCTGAGGCTCGCCTCGAAGCCGCTGGGGCCGCCGAGTGTGAACGACGGCGCCAGCTTGCCCACCTCCGGGCCGACTCCCAACACGGTGCCGGACGGCCCCGTACCGCCTGGCTCTGGTTCAGCGGCGCTCGACCCGCCACCGCACGCCGCAGCGAGCAGGGCCAGCGTTGCAATGCCTAGGACCAGCACCTTCGTCAGTCTCGTCATAATGCGTCCTTTCGTGGGCCTTTCTATCTTAAACTTAGATGCTTGATCCCAATCCGGAGTTGAAGAAAGCGTTGAAGCGGGTCAGGCTGTTCGTCACCAGCAATACGCCCGCCGCCACCAAAATGGCGCCGCTTGCCACCTCGATGAGATGCATGTGGCGCGAGAGCCGCTTCATGACATCGCCCGCCGGGGCCGCAACGGCTCCCAAAGCCAGGAATGGTATGCCCAGCCCCACCGAGTAGACGGCGAGCAGGAACGCGCTCTCGCCGATTTGCCCCGAGTTCAGGCCCAGGGAGAGCACTGCTCCCAGGGTCGGCCCGATGCAGGGCGTCCAGCCCAAGGCAAAGCCGGAGCCGAGGAACAACGACCGCCCGTAGCCAAGTTTGGTGTTGGGGTTGAAGTCCAGCCGCATGGTGCGGTACAGCAAGGGGATGCGGATGAGTCCTATCATATGGAGGCCGAAGACGATGACGAAGCCGCCGGCAATGCGCGACAGCGTGGTGATGTGGTCTCGCACACCCAGGCCCAGCCAGCCCACCAGCACGCCGAGCAGCACAAACACAATGCTGAACCCCAGCACGAAGAGGGCGGCATGGATGAACGTCGTGAGGGCGCCACTCCGCCCGCGAGCGCCCTGCGCTGCAGCTCCCGTCAGGTTCGCCAGGTAGACCGGGGCCAGCGGCAGCACACAGGGCGAGACAAAGGACACCACGCCCGCCGCAAAGGCCAACCCTATGGAGATGCCAGCTACGTCCATGAAAGTCCCACCGCGCCGCCAGGCTGAACGCGCTCCGTTGGAACGTGTCTCCCCAGCCTACTCTGGTCCCGCCCGCCGCACCGCGTTTCTTACCGCCTCTTCGCTGATCCAGGTCTCCAAGACCGCGCCGCCCTCAAGCGCAAGCACCGGGATAACAGCCCAATACTTGAGATGGGCCGATTCGTCCTGATTGATGTCCACTTCCTCCACCTCCAAGCCCAGCTCACCCCGCAACCGGCCCACGACCGCCCTGGCCTGGTCGCAGAGATAACAGTCCTTCCTGCTATAGAATACGGCCTTCGGCATGGAAAAGTTTCTTAGCCTTTCTTGGACTGGGGCGCCGCGCTGGGAGGGTTCGGGGTCTGGACGGCAGGGCGCGCCACCCACTTGGCCTTGTAGGCTACGATGGGCACGGCGACGGCCAGAACGATGAGGGCGATAATGTGGGCCTCCTGGAGCCCGGCAAACTTCACGTCGTCGGTGCGCAAGAACTGAATGGCGAAGCGCCACAGCGCGTAGCCACCTATGTAGACAGGAAACATGATGCCGTTCGGCTTCAGCCGCCCCAACAGACGGAACAAGACATAGGCAAAGGCCAGATCAAAAAGCAACTCGTAGGCAACGACAGGGTGCTGCGGGGCCTCGATGCCCGCCAACACGCTTGGGTTCTTGGGATGGGTGTAGACCACACCCCACGGCAGATTGGTGATGTCGCTGTAATGCTCGCCGTTGATGATGTCGCCGATGCGCCCGATGGCCTGTCCGACGAGCAAGCCGATGGGAGCGAGGTGGAGGAGCTGACGTATTGGGTACGGCTTGTCGTCGGTGGACATGAGGTAGGCCGAGGCGAGGCCGGCCAGGGTCCCGCCCAGCAGACCGCCCCACAGGCCAATGCCACCGTTCCAGACTTTGAGTATCTCTCCAGGGTTGTTGGTATAGAAGTCCCAGTTGTCCACGACGTGGACCAGGCGGGCGCCGATGATGCCGCCGATGATGGCCCACAGCGCTATGTTGTAGACGTAGTCGTCCTTGATCTTCTGCCGCCGCGCCAGCCAGGCGATGACCAGCACCGCCACCGCCACGCCTACAAAGGAGAAGAAGCCATGCCAGGTCAACTGGAAGCCCCCGGAGTCAATCAGGTAGGGGCTCATGCCTATCTTGATTTCGTGCAGCATGGGTAGCTTGCCTCCCGCGCCGGGCTGACGTCTTCTTCTAAGCTAGGATGCGCCCGGCGCTACCAGGATACACTAACTATGGGTATTTCTGCCGATCCCATGGGCGACGGCAAGGCTGGAACGGGGATTCTTCCTGGTGGGGTTGCGGGCCCCACCACCCCACCAGGTTGCTTCGCTCGCAACGACGGTGGCGGGTGGCACTTTCTCAACTATCGCATACTGCAGCAGCGGGCTTGCTCGTAAACAAGCTACTGTGACTGAGCACCAGGGTTTTCTCCTTTATGCTTAACCCCATTTCATTTTCGTCTCCAATGACAACCGACTTCCATTATGCAAAGCGTCGAGTTATGTTAGAATATTGGCAAGCAGGCGGCGCGCGGCAGCGCAAGGGGTTGGTTGCAAAGGGGCACGCTATGCGAGAGCAGGTACAGGCTTTTCTTGATTACCACACGCTGGAAAAGGCCTCGTCGCGCAACACCATCGCGGCCTATCGCAACGATCTCAGCCAGTTCGCCGATTTCGTCAGCACGCGCAGCGGCCCGAATGGCCCCATTACTTCCTGGAGCCAGGTCACACGTCCTGTCCTTTCCGATTACATCTTGACGCTGTCCGATAAGAAGTACAAGACCAGCACCATGTCCCGCAAGGTAGCCGCCCTCAAGTCCTTCTTCGAGTTCCTGACAGAAGAAGCTAAAGTGGTGTCGGAAGACCCAACCAAAGAGATCACCTCTCTCAAGGTGGAGCGCCGCTTGCCCCGCCCCTTGAGCGAAGAGGAAGCCAAGACTCTTGTTGAAAGCCCGAGCGCGCGGCAAGGGATTGAGGCGACACGCGATAAGGCCATGCTGGAGATCCTCTATGCCAGCGGGCTGCGCGTCTCCGAGCTCATGGGTCTCAACGTGCACGATGTGCACCTTCAACCCGGTTATGGCTACGTGCGCTGTGTGGGCAAAGGCTCCAAAGAGCGCATGATACCTATCCACGACACAGCGGTGGAGGCCCTTAGCGTATACCTGCGCGACGCCCGTCCAACCCTCGTGCGGCAGAACGAGACAGAGGCCCTCTTTCTCAATCGCCGGGGCGACCGCTTGACCAGGCAGGGCTTTTGGCTCATCCTCAAGGGATATGCGGCGACGGCGGGCATTCAGACCCCTATCACCCCCCACACGCTGCGGCACAGCTTCGCCACCCACCAGCTCCGCCACGGCGCGCCCCTGCGCCACGTCCAGGAGCTGCTGGGCCATGCGAATATCGCCACGACTCAGATCTACACGCACCTCACGAAAGAGCACGTCCGGGAAGAGTACGACAAGGCCCACCCGAGGGCGCAGTAGTCTTTCAACTTCTCGTCGCAGGGGAGAGAAGCGATGCGGCTGGCAGTAGGAAGCGACGAACGGACCCATCTCACGGACGCCGTTGTGGGAGAGCTCCAGCGACTGGGCCACCAGGTGAAGCTCCTGGGAGCCTTGGGTGAAGGCGACCCTCTATGGCCTATTGTGGCCCGAGCGGTGGCCGAGGAGGTGGTCTCCGGACGCTGTGACGAAGGGGTCTTGCTATGCTGGACCGGCACCGGCGTCACCATCGCCGCCAACAAGGTGCCGGGCATCCGGGCTGCGCTGTGCGACGACGCCGAGACGGCTGCCGGTGCCCGCACATGGAACCTGGCGAATGTGCTCACCATGAGCCTGCGTCGCACCTCCGAGGCGGTGGCCAAGGAGATCCTGCAGGCCTGGTTTGCCACACCGCTGGGCGCCGGCGAGGACGCGGATGCCGTGGCCAAAGTCGCCGACATTGAGCGGACATATACCGCCACCAAGGAACCGACGGCCCGCTCGCGGGCCTTGCGGTAGGCCCAACAGAGAGCGCTGCAGCCGTCACCCAGGGACAGGAGGGCAATATGCCTATCGTCACCCTGAACGGTCAAATCGGGACCGGCGTCTCTATCATCGGCACGGAGGTGGCGCGGCTCCTCGGCGCCGATTTTGTCGACCAGATGCTGCTCGTTGAAGCCGCCCATCGCATCGGGGCGCCGGTTCACGACGTAGCCGACAAAGACCAGCGCGTCAGCCGGACCGGCGAACGCCTCTCCCGCTTCCTCCAGAACTTCCTTGAGAAGTCGGCGGTGGCCGGCTCCGCCGGCGACCCCTTCCTGGGGCCAGCAGGAGTAGAAGTGATCCTGTCGCGGCCTTATCCAGAGGCTGCCAGACCCGCCGCCAGCCAGTCCCAAGAATTGGACGACAAGCGCCTCGCCACGGTCATGAGCGCTCTGGTCCATGAGGAGGCCAAGACCGGCAATACGGTCATCGTGGGCCGCGCCGGCAACATCATCCTGGCGGATGTCCCCACCGCCTTCCACATAAACCTGGTCGCCAGCCATGAGTACCGGGTAAAATCCATGATGGAGCGGGACAGGGTGGACCGCGCCGCCGCCGAAAAGTCGGTGCGCGAGGTGGAGAGCGCTCGCCTAAATTATGTCAAGAAGTTCTACAAGGTGGAAGCCAACGATCCCGCGTACTTCCACCTGGTGCTTAACGTGACCCATCTGAGGCATCAAACCGCTGCCCACATTATCTCCGAAGGGGTCAGGGCCTTCGAGGCGGCCCTGGCTGCGCCCCGCTCTTGAAAGACCTGCGTCCTTAGCCCTTGAGCAGACTATCGTTTCCCGGCGGCTTGACAAGGACCCGGGCGTCCAGAGCGGCGAGCCGTTCCGCACCGTCCCGCCAGGCCTCACCGCCGAGTATGTCAGCCTCCTGATGCCGAAGGAGCAGATGGTTGTCAACACGCTCCTGGTGGCCTACATTGCCAGGCTGGTCTCTGAGCGCCCGTCCGAGTCGCATGTGCCCGCGGCTTGACCAAGGTACATGCTGGCTGTTGACCCTTCGACGCGCTTAAGGTGGCTTACCAGGAATAAGCGATAGGTGTCCGGTAGACCAGAACGGCTCGTACACGGGGCTTATGGCCAGTCGGCGCCACTCCCGTATTCAGACCAGTCGGTCTTTCTGAAAGCCTCCACGAAGTCACGCACGAATTGGCTGGCTCTCGTCTGAGGAAGCGTCACGCGCAGCAGCTTGACGTGGCGAGGCTTCCGCAGGCGCTGGACGCTTTGGACGAATGCGGCGTCGCGAGTAAAACAAAGGTCATAGTCGCGCGCCACCTCTCGGTAGAGGGTGCCGTTGTCCAAGCCCTTGAGCCGTAGGCTGTTGACGGAATCGGCCTCATGGCCAAGGCCTCGAAGCCCCGCAAGCAAGGACTCGGGCAGGTTTTCGTCCAGGAGAATTCTCACGCCGCCGTCAGCAGGTCAGAGCGGGCCAACTCGGTCAGCGCTCCCCGGATGGCCTTCTCGCTGAGACTCGGATACTCTTGGACGATCTCTTTCATCGACATGCCTGAGGCGAGAAGCTCAAGGAGCTGGGCGAGAGAGATGCGCGTGTCCCGGACGCGCGGCGCGCCGCCCAAGTGCTCGGGGTCAGATACAATCCACTTCTTCATCGTCCACCTCTCTGGACAATCGTTGCTGGGTCAAACCACAACTATCATAACAGCATCTCAGAGGCTGTGGACTTTACCATGGCCGGGCGCATTGACCAAGTGCGTTCGCGGTGCGGCCTCGTGTAGAGCGAACGGAGCAAGGCCCGTTCGTGGTGAGCTTGTCGAACCACGCGCATTCTTCCTATGGCCGACCTGCAGAACCACGGTGCGAGCCGCACCAGTGCCCAGTCAGGAGCGGCCCTTATAATGGGAATCCAATTCGGCCCACCAGGAATATTCGAACCCTAGACCGCGATCCCCTTCTTAGGGCGCGTACCAGCCCACTCGGAGTCCTCTACCGCTTGATTTTTTGCGGGAGGGGATGTATTCTTCAGGCCAATCATGCTAAGGGTACAGCATTGGCTATTGACTCTTGCCAGTGGCTTGTTCCTGGTCGTAGTGGCATGCACGACTTCTGAGTCTGTACTGACGCCCACGCCGACTTCTGGGCCAACAACAACGCCTGCTCCAACCTCCACCTCGACCTCCGGTGAAGCAGTCCAGGTCGTTGAGGCTACAGTGCGCCAAAGCGATGGGGGGACGATCAAGGTTCTGGACCCCAAGAGCCCGCTGGCTGGCATAGAGGTTGTAATTCCTGCGGGGGCCCTACCGCGAGCAGCGGAGACCGTCCGGCTCGGCGTATCCCGAGCCTCGCTGCCGGCGGAATTCAGCAGCTTCGCCCAAAAGCAGCCTGACCTGCTGTTCCGCCTAATTTCCCTGGGCGAAGCCCGGGGACAAGACGAGGCGGGGGCAAGCTATCATCCCATCGTGTTCCCGTTGGTCAGCCTGCTGGCCTTGCCGCAGCGGGTTGGGCCCGTGATGGAACTCCAGCCCTCGGGCACCACCTTCTCGGAGCCCGTGACGGTCAGGGTGCCCTTCCAAGTGCTGGGGGTCGACAGCCTGATTGATGGGGCCGTCTTTCCCATGCGGGGCACGGAAGGGACCGACGGATCCGTCGCTTGGGAACTCATCTCTGACTTTGAGATCGACCAGGCCAAGAAGCAACTGGTGTTCCGCACTAAACATTTCTCCCTCTTTGACGTCTTCCGAATGGCGATGGACAAGGCGAACGACTCCCTGGGCAAGGAGTGGCAGAACCTCGGGAAGTGGAGCCGCACCCACCTAGAGGAGGCGCGGAGAGACTTTCCCAACAAGAGCATCCTCTCGCCGCTGCCGTCCTTTGCCCAGGCCATCACCTGCACAGAGCGAGACCCCACGGGCAGCACGGACCCGCCAGGACTCCTGAGCCTGCTCTCTCACCTCGGAGGCACGCTGGGACGAGGCAACATACAGACCGGCCAGGAGGACGCCCTCAAGGAATGGATGCAAGGGATGAGCGAGCTCTCGGCAGCGGGGATCTATGCCAAGGCCCATCAGCTCAACAACGGCGACGTATTCAAGGCCCTGCTGACGGCGCACAACACCCTGCGCGGGATCATTCGGCCACATGCCGGCCAGAGGGAACTCACCCCGGAGGCGCGGCAGTTGATGGCCAAGACGGCCCCTTTGCGCGGGGATGGGGATGATGAGGCGGGGGCACTCTATCATTTCTTCGGGACAGCGGTCTACGGCTTCGCTTGGAGTCATTCCATGAACCTGTTCGAGGCCAAGTCCCCCCTTCAGTTCGACCTCGCCCGGTATCTCGGACCCGATCTCGTTGTGCATGTGGAGGAGCGGGTAATCTCCACGGACTTCTGGGACAACCCCAGGGAAGCCGTGGTGGACCTGGCCGGCATGGATTTGGGGAAGCAGCTCTACCGCCAGGTGCAGGGCAAGACCCTGTTTGACCTGCGGAATTACCGCATGGACTCTTCGGCCTGCGCCAGACTGCTAAGGGAGCTCTCGAACTTCGCTTTCTTCAAGAATCCGGGTGAGGCTGCCGATGTCACCCTAGTGGGCGAAACGCTGGCGTCGGGGGCGTACAGGGAGGGGAGCCCCCTGACCGCGAGGTCGGCTGTCTACGATACAACCAGCCAGGGAACCTCACCCTCCTTCAGCGTGGTGGTGTTCCTTGACGGGCGCGAGGTGTCAAGGACATTGATCCAGGGCCTCAGGCCCAGGGAGTTCCGGTTTTTCACCGCCAATCTCGGCGCGCCCCAGGTTGGCTCCCACACCCTTCGCGTTACGATCAATCCCGAGCGGTTGCCCGAGAGTGATTACAGCGACAACACCAGGACGGTCACGTTTACCGTCGAAAGCCCTCCGAAGCCGACCCCCACGCGTACGCCGACGCCAACCCGGATACCCACGCCTATACCGACTCCAACCCCTGTGCCCGCGCCCAACCTCATCCCGTCCAAATTTCCCGGATACTCCGATATTCTCGTGGTTTCTAATGGCACCGATCAACTCAACCCAACGGCAACGCTTCAGGCGGGGACGATTTACGTCTACTGGGGGATCGTGAACAGTGGCAGCGTCAATGCCAGCGGCCCCTTCTTTGTCACCCTCTACCTGGATGGAGCCCAGGTACATCAATATCAGTATCCTCCAGGAGAAAACCTGCGGCCAGGGATTGCACTCGCCCTCGGCCCCATCACCCTCCGGTCGGTCACTTCAGGGCAGCACACCCTGCGACTCATCGTGGACTCCAGCAACACTATCGCTGAGACAAACGAGAGCGATAACGTGTTCACCAAGACCATCACCGTGGCTGGTCAGCCACCAACACTTACCCTAGCCCCTTCAACAGCTGCTCCTGGCGCTCAGGTCTACGCTTCTGGAGCAGGCTTCACGCCATCCAGCCGAATTGAGATTGTTCTGGAAGGCGTGGTAGTGGCAAGGATCGGTATCGGCCCGGGCGGAAACTTCGGCGGCCTGGCATTCACCGTCCCACGTACCTTGTCTATAGGCCCGCATCAGGTTCTGGCGCGTGATGACAGCGGGAAATCCGCCACCGCCACCCTTACCGTGACGGCGCCAGCACCGCCGCCGCCACCATCCCAGACCGCCACGGTGTCCATAACGTCTGCATCCTGCTCACTGGTGAGCAGCACACCATATTCTGGTGCTTTCACTTACGCCTGGGAATGCCGGTTCTCGGGCACAGCTTCGGGGCCTGAGAATACCCGTATCTTGCTGGACATGCAAACCTCATATACGCGGAATGTGGTGGTAGATGCCGGCTCGTGGACGGTGGCAGACCAGTCATCTCTGCCCGGCATAAGTCGGCGGAACATCTTCCGCGGTCCAGGTCAGTCGGCAACGACCACTTGGGCCGTTACTTACAGGATCGAGCGGTGGGGTCCTGGTGGTTGCGCTGCTCAGTGGATGTTTGCCTTCTCTGGCTCGGACCCGCATGTGACGGCAAGGATTGTTGAAGGTGGCTCAGGACAGGCCAGGGCCGCACTGAGCCCTCCGTGCTAGGGATATACGGCCTGCTCGACTTGTCCAAAGGCAATGGCGGGCCCGGCTTGCCTCCCGTGGCCAAGCCAACGGGCGACATATGGCAACGGCTACATGCCGCTGGTAGGCCGTCTCCTACGCTAGGCGCGGTACGTGGCATCTGGCGAGTTCTGGAATCGACACCAGCGCCACGGTCACGTGTCTCGACCGCTCTCACTAACCATTGCCCATCAGTAATTGCCTCAGCCTGGGCACCAGGCCCGGCCTCAAGAGCGGCGGGCGGTTCGAGTGCTGTACACAAAGCCCCACGAGCGTGACCATCGTCAGTCCGAATTCCTCCTCTTCCTAATCGCCTCCACCGTCCGTCGTAGCCCTTCCTCCAGCGGCGTTGCCGCCTGCCAGCCCAGCTCCCGCTTGGCCAGGGAGCAGTTGAGCCAGATGCGGTAGACGTCGCCGGGGCGCGCGGGGAGGTACACCGGCGGCTTCGTGTAGCCCGTCGCGGCGGCCAGGACGCGGTACACCTCGTTCACGCTGTCGCCGCGCCCGGTGCCGATGTTGTAGGCGCCGCCCTCGCCGCGCTCCAAGGCCGACACGTTGGCCTGGGCCACATCGCCCACGTAGATGAAGTCGCGCTGCTGCGTCCCGTCGCCGAAAACGGTCACCTCCTGACCGCGCAGCATCTTGAGGGCGAAGATGGCGACCACGCCAGCCTCGCCGTGGGGGTCCTGGTCCGGCCCGTAGACGTTCCCGTAGCGCAGGATGACGAAGGGCAGGCCGCCGGCCCGCTTGAAGTAGCGCACGTACTGCTCGACGGCGTACTTGGCTGTGCCGTAGGGGCTGAGGGGCGCGATGGGGTGGGACTCGCCGCAGGGGAGACGCTCCGGCTCGCCGTAGAGGGCGCCGCCGGTGGAGGCGAAGATGAAGCGCTTGACGCCGTGCCGCGCCGCAATGTCCAGCAGGTTGACAGAACCGACAACGTTCACTTCGGCGTCGAAGCGCGGCTCGCGCATGGAGCGGCTCACGCTGATCTGGGCCGCATGGTGGTCGACGACGTCGGGGCGGTGCTCCTGGAACACCTTCTCGATGGCCGGGTCGCGGATGTCCATCTGGTAGAAGGCGGCCTGCGGCGGTACAAGCTCGCGCCTGCCGCTGGACAGGTCATCGACGATGACGACGCGATGGCCCGTGGCGATGAAGGCTTTCGCTATGTGCGAGCCGATGAAGCCGCCGCCGCCGGTGACCAGGATGGTGGACATTGGAGCACCTCACCCCCTCGGTCCCCCTCTCCAGTGGGTGGAGAGGGGGAGGATAAAAAGGGAGATGGAGGGACACTCCTTCGCTTGCGCTCAAGGACAGGCCCCCATGCCCCCTGTCAGAGTCCCGACCAGTTGGGACTCTGTACTCCCCTGTTCTCAACTTAGACTGAACGGAACATCAAGGCACGTGGCTTATTGTAGCACCCTAGGCGCTGCTGGCTTTCGAGCGATTGCGACGCCAAAGGTACAGCGCCGTGCCGAGAGCCGCCACCGCCGCCGCGCTGCCGGCGCCAGCGCCAATGGCCAGAGCGAGGCGGGAGCCACCGCCGGTCGTCAGGCCCACCAGGGCGAAGACGCCTGGACCGTCCGTCACCGAGCTGATCGCCAGCATACCGCCCTCTCCAGGCTCGGGGGCGGCGTTGAGCAGCGACAGCCCGCCGGTCGGCCCGAAGCGCACCATGCGCACCTCCGCCCGCTTCCCACTTGGCGCCCAGCGCGTAGCCGCTTCTATCCGCACCACCAGGTTGTCGGACACGGGCGCTCCGCCATAAGCGGAGAGGTCTGTGTATGC